>NZ_JBHUDX010000046.1:134036-210444 GCF_042678285.1 Streptomyces caeni | reverse complement strand
GACTGCCCGCGCGCGGCGTCCCCGGCGGCGTACACGCCGGGGACGTTCGTCGCGAAGTCCGCGTCCCGCGCGATCCTCCCGCGCTCGTCGAGCGCGAGCCCGAACTGTTCGATCAGCCCGTCCCCGTGGTCGGGCCCGGAGAAGCCCAGCGCGAGCAGCACGAGGTCGGCGCGTAGCGTCCGCCCGCTGCCCGGCAGCGGCCGCCGCCGCTCGTCCACCTCGACCAGATGCAGCGCCCGTACATGCCCGCCGGCATCCCCGGTGAAGCGGAGCGTGGACGCCGCGAAGAGCCGCGCGTCCGCGTCCGCCGCGGGCGCCGACCGCAGATCGCGTGCCTCTTCGTGCGCTGCGGACAACCGGTAGATCTTCGGATACGTCGGCCATGGCTCGGTGTCCTCGTTCCGCTCCGGATCCGGCTGCGGATAGATGTCGAGCTGGGTCACGGACGCGGCCCCCTCGCGCACCGCCGTGCCCAGGCAGTCGGCACCGGTGTCCCCGCCTCCCACGATCACGACGTGCTTCCCCGCCGCCGACAGCGGTGAGACACCGAGGTCCCCCTCGCACACCCGGTCGGCCAACGGCAGGTACTCCATTGCCTGCTGTATCCCGGCCAGCTCCCGCCCGGGCACCTGCAGTTCCCGCCAGGCGGTGGCGCCGGTCGCGATCACCACGGCGTCGTACCGCGCCCGCAACTCGGCGGCCCCGATCTCCTGCCCTACGGCCGTCGACGTACGGAACTTCGTCCCCTCGGCGCGCATCTGCTCCAGCCGCCGGTCGAGATGCCGCTTCTCCATCTTGAACGCCGGTATCCCGTAGCGCAGCAGCCCCCCGGCGCGGTCCGCCCGTTCGTACACCGCCACCGTGTGCCCGGCGCGCGTGAGCTGCTGGGCCGCCGCGAGGCCCGCGGGCCCCGATCCGACCACCGCGACGGTCCGTCCCGACAGCCGCTCCGGCGGACGCGGCGGAGCGAACCCCTCCTCCCAGGCGCGGTCCGCGATGGCCACCTCCACGTTCTTGATGGTGACCGCGGGCTGGTTGATGGCGAGCACGCACCCCGCCTCGCACGGCGCCGGACACAACCGCCCCGTGAACTCGGGGAAGTTGTTCGTGGCGTGCAGCCGGTCGGCGGCCGCCCGCCAGTCCTCGCGTGAGACCAGGTCGTTCCACTCGGGGATGAGGTTCCCGAGCGGGCAGGCCTCGTGGCAGAAAGGAATCCCGCAGTCCATGCAGCGATTCGCCTGCCTGCTGATGATCGGCAGCAGCGCACCCGGGACGTACACCTCGTTCCAGTCCCGCACCCGCTCCTCGACGGGCCTGCGGGGCCATTCCTCCCGGGGCGTGGTCAGGAAACCCTTGGGATCGGCCATGGCCGTCCCCCTTGCTACGCATACGGGACCGTCTCGTGCCACGATACGACGTCATCGCACGGGTCGCGCCCCTCGTCACCAGGGCGGCGGCGTGGGCCACGGGGCTAACCGAGAGCGAGGGCGTAGCACACTGCCGCTCCGGCCGACGCGACCGTGCGGACGTGGTTCCACAGGGTCCACTCGCTCACGCAGGTGCGCCAGTACACGGCCGCCTCCGGGGACCCGGGGTCCATCCGCAGGAGCGTCTCCTTGCGGGGCACGTTCGCGACCACCGTCACACCGAACCCGCCGATCAGATACAGGGCGCTGCCCGTCAGCAGTCCGACCGTGCCGTCGTCGGGCCACAGCACGAACGTCACCACGGCGAGGACGGCGCAGACCACGGCCGACCCCAAGAACACGATCAGGAACGCCGGTGACACGGCGGCCCTGTTGATCGCGTTCATCGCGGCCACACCCTGGGCGGGCGGCAGCGAACCGAGCCCCTTCATCACAAAGGCCGAGAACCCGCAGAACACCCCTGCCGTCAGCCCGGTGCCGAGCACACCCAGCACGGTCAGTACGAAGTACGGCCCGTCGATCAGGTCGGCTCCCGCATCGATCCCCAGGAACCCGGAGATCCTTCCCGCCCCGGCCCATCACTACAAGTCAAGCCTGGTATCGGATCGGTGACCACACGCGGCCGGCGCGGACAGGCCGCGATGCAACCCGCGACAGGCGCATGCCAGCCCACCCGTTTCACCGGTGGTGTGCCGGGCGGCACGGCGCCACCCACAGTGACTGGTACGTGGCGTTCGGCTGAGCAGGTCAACCAAGTCCCGCCCGTGCCGCCAGGGCCCCCCGTGCGACGCCAGATGCGGCAGGCCGCGGCCCCGGCGCGATGTCGCGGGCCGGGGCCCGGCAGCCGCCGCGCCGGGTCTCCGCCGCCGCGGCGCGGCATCATGGGCCCTGTGCGACTCGAAGCGATCACCTGGGAACGACTCGGCGACCTCCTCGCTGACCGGCTGCTCGATGTGAAGTCCGTCGACGGCAGCCCCTGGCCACGCGTCGCCTTCGACGGTGCTCCGGCCGCGCGCCCCGGTGACCTCGCCCGCCGTGTGTCCGGCGCACTGCGGATACGCGGCCGGTCATCGCTCGTCGTGGGCGCGGAGGGCTTCCTGCGACCCGCGTCCCTCCGCTTCGAGCACGGCCACCGGGACCCCGACTCCTACTACGACGGCTGGCTCGACACCGGAGCCCTGTGGCGCGAGGTGTTCGGCCATCTCGAACCCGGCGGTGACGGCCGCGTCCTGCCCGACCTGTGGGACCCGGCCACCGACCGTGCCACCCGCAGCCCCTACGCGCAACTCCCGCCCGGCGGAATCCTGTTGCTCCATGGTCCCCTCCTCCTGCGGCACTGGTTCCCCTTTGACCTGACCGTCCACGTACTCCTCTCGCCCGGTGCCCTCCGCCGCCGCACCCCCGAGTCCGAGCACTGGACCCTCCCCGCCTTCGTGCGCTACGAGGCGGAGACGGACCCGGGTGCCGTCGCCGACGTACTCATCCGCGCGGACGACCCGCGCCACCCGGCGTGGACGGGCTGATCGCGCATCCCGTCCCGCATTCCGTCCCGCACCAGCTTTATGTGCGTGTGCATGCAATTGCCAGCGGAGAAGGACGACGAGGTCCGTGTGATCGTCCGTGAAATCCCGCGGAAGACCGTGCGTTTCTCGGCCTGAGCGCCGGCGCCGTCTCGGTCACGACGTTCCAGGTGCGTTTCGCCGGGGACCCGGCGAGAATTGAGGACGCCGGGACATGCGGTGCGTCCCGTGCCGCGCCGGCCGTCCGGCACCGGGAGGTACTCCATGACCACCGCCGGAGACATCATGCATCGTGGTGCCCAGTGGATCCCCGCCCACGAGACCCTGGACCGCGCCGCCCAGCTGATGCGCGAACTCAACGTCGGTGCGCTGCCCATCAGCGACGAGAACGAACGGCTCTGCGGCATCCTCACCGACCGCGACATCGTCGTCGGCTGCGTGGCCATGGGCCACGATCCCTCACGCGTGACAGCGGGCCAGATGGCCAAGGGAACGCCGCGCTGGATCAACGCCGACGCCGATGTCAGCGAAGTGCTCCATGAGATGGAGGAGCACCAGATCCGCCGGCTTCCCGTCATCCAGAACAAGCGTCTCGTCGGCATGATCAGCGAGTCGGACCTCGCCCAGCACCTGACGGAGGACCAGCTCGCCATGTGGGTCGAGACCGTCTACGCCCGGACCCCGTCCCACTGACCGGCCCGCCCGCCGCCGCTCCTCGTCCGGCCCGACGCACCGGCGAGGAGCGCGCTGCGGTCATAGCCAGCCGTTGCGCTTGAACCCCCGGTACAGGACGACGCAGGCGACGGCGATCACCACCAGGACCAGCGGATAGCCGAACCTCCAGCGCAATTCCGGCATGTAGGTGAAGTTCATGCCGTACACGCCGGTGACCATGGTCGGCACCGCGATCAGTGCGGCCCAGGCCGTGATCCTCCGCATGTCCTCGTTCTGCGCGACGCTGACTTGCGCGAGATGCGCCTGCAGGATCGAGTTGAGCAGTTCGTCCGAGGCGGCTATCTGCTCGATTGCGCGCAGCAGATGGTCGGAGACGTCCCGGAAGTACGCCTGTATCTCCGGGTCGATCGCGCGGACCGGCCGGTTCGCCAGCTCCTGGATGGGGCGGTCCAGCGGAGTCACGGCCCGCTTCAGCTCCAGCAGTTCACGCTTGAGCTGGTAGATGCGCCCGGGATCGGCCCGCGCGCCGTTCTCCGCGAACACAACGGTCTCGACCTGGTCGATGTCTTCTTGCACCGCGTTGGTGACGTGCAGATATTCGTCCACCACATGATCCGCCACCGCGTGCAGGACCGCGCCGGGGCCCTTTGCGAGCTGGTCCGGTTCGGTCTCCAGCTCCTCACGCAGCGGGCCGAGTGAACCGTGCCGGCCGTGCCGCACCGTGATGACGAAGGCAGGCCCGACGAACACCATGATCTCGCCCGTGTTCACCACGTCGCTCGTCGAGGTCAGTTCCTGGTGCTCCACGTAGCACACGGTCTTGAAGACCGCGAACAGCGTGTCCCCGTACCGCTCCAGCTTCGGGCGCTGATGGGCTTCGACCGCGTCCTCGACCGCCAGCGGATGCAGGTCGAAGAGCTCGGCCACGCCCGCGAACTCCTCGACGGTCGGTTCGTGCAGCCCGAGCCAGACGAAACCGTGGTCGCTCCTGCGGACCCGCTCGACGGTCTCGAACAGATCGCCGCCGCAGGGGATGCGCACGCCGTCCTCGTACGTCACGCAGTTGACCACCGCGGAGCCCAGTGGTGACCGGGCGGGGTGACTCAGATCAACGCGTGGACGACGCCGCGTCAACCGTGCCACCTTGCGGAAGCCGCTGACCTTGCTGAGGCCCGCGACCTTCCGCAGATTCCCTGCCATGGACATCTGGATCTCCCTGCGTGGATCTCCTCGCGCCGCCTCCGCGCCTTCGCGAGCCAGTCTGCCAGTCCGCGCCGATCGCCGGAAAAGCCTGTGGATAAGGAACATTCCGCTTCGGCTGAGGAGTTCGGGCTCCGTGAGGCCGGTGCTGCAGTCGCGCGGTGTCGGCTCGCCGCGACGGTTCCGGGTGGCGAGTCCCGAGTCCCGAGTTGCGAGTTGCGAGTTGCGAGTTGCGAGTTGTGTGCGGTGTGTTCCGTGTCGTGTGTTCGGCGTTGCAAGGTCGGCACGCAAGGGGTCGGCGATCGTCGCGGTCGGGCTGAGCGGAAGGAGCGGTTGGCCGGTGACACAGCCCGTGCGTCCCCCGGCGGGGACCCGCACCTGCGGCGCCGGAGGCCATCCGCGTCCCACAGGTCGGTCACGGCCTGCCTCCCACCTTCTCCACCGCCCTCGCTCCCGCTCTGCACCCCTCCGCCGCGGCCTCCTCCGGCTCCGCCCCCGTGAGCAGCGCAGCCAGGAACGCCCCGGTGAACGCGTCGCCCGCGCCCGTCGTGTCCCGGGGGACGGCGGCGATCGCCGGGATCCGCGACCTGACCTTCCCCGACACGGCCACCAGTGCCCCTTCCGCGCCCTGCTTGACCACCACCAGCGGAACGTGGCGGCTCAACTTGGCCGCCGCGTCCGCCGGATCGGGCAGCCCGGTCAGCAGATGTGCCTCGTCCCGGCTGGGCAGCAGCACGTCGACTCCGTCGGCGAGCGCCAGGAACCGGTCGACGCCCAACTCGGTGAGGAATCCCGCCGAAGCCGGGTCCACGCTCACCGGCACTCCGTGTGCGCGAGCGGCCTCGACGGCCACCGTCACCAGTTCCCGGCTCGGTTCGGAGAAGAAGAGGTAGCCCGACAGGTGCAGGCGTGCGACGCCGTCGAGCAGCGCGTCCGACCAGTCGCCGGGGGCCAGCCGCAGCGACGCCCCGCTGTCCGTGAGGAAGGTCCGCTCCGCCGCGGCGCCCGTGTCCACCAGGCAGATCACCGTCCCTGTGGGCGCCTCGGGGTCGATGACGAGATGTGCTCTGACGCCCGCCGCCGTCAGCTCCCGCTCGTGCCAGGCGGCCGCCTCGGACCCGACGCGTCCCAGCAGCCGCACGTCAGGGCAGCCCCGGTGGGATGCCCAGCACGCCACATTCGCACCCGCGCCCCCGGGCAGAGTCCGGACGACGGCGGCCGTGTCCGTGCCCGCCGCAAGCGGCCCCAGGTGGCGGGCGACGACATCCGTGACGATGTCCCCGACGACGAGCAGTGCCCCGCTCACGCCTCGGCCCAGGCCGCCGCGATCCGCGCCGCGAGCCGCACATTGCCGCGGACGGCCGCCAGATTGGCGCTCAACGACGCCCCGTCGGTGTGCCGGACCAAGTGGTCGAGCAGGAACGGCGTGACCGCCTGACCGGTGATGCCCGCTTCCCGGCAGGCGGCCAGCGCGTCGGTGAGCACGCGTGCGTGGAGCTCCGGCTCGAGCTGCTCCTCCTCCGGGACGGGATTCGCGACGATGAGCGCCGACTCGGGACCGTCCAGCGCATCCTGGGCACGCATGACCTCCGCCACCTGCCCCGGCGACTCCAGCGTCCAGTCGACCGGATACCCGGAGTCGGAGAGGTAGAAGCCAGGAAAGCGCGCCGTGCGGTACCCGGCCACCGCCACGCCCAGGGTCTCCAGTCGCTGCAGCGTCGCCGGCACGTCCAGGATCGACTTCACCCCCGCGCACACCACCGTGATCCTGGTCTGTGCCAGCAGACGCAGGTCGGCGGACTCGTCCTGGCTCACCGTCCACTCCCGGTGGACCCCGCCGAGCCCGCCCGTCGCGAACACCCGTAGGCCCGCGAGGGACGCCAGCTGCGCCGTCGCGGAGACGGTCGTCGCCCCGCTCGCCCCCGCCGCCACCGCGAGCGGCAGGTCGCGGTGCCCCAGTTTGCGGATTCCGTCCTCGTTCGCGACCCGCTCCACCTGTTTCCTGTCCAGCCCGACATGGGCCCGGCCGTCCAGCACGGCGATCGTCGCCGGTACGGCACCCTCCTGCCGTACGGCGCCCTCCAACTCCAGGGCCACCTGGAGGTTGCGCGGACGAGGCAGCCCGTGAGCGATGATCGTCGACTCCAAAGCCACCACCGGGCGGCGCGCGGCGAGCGCCTCCCGCACCTCTTCGGACACCACCAGCACGTGCTGCCTCCTGTCTGTCGGTCCTCCCTCATCTCTGGCGGGCGACGTGTCCGGCCAAACCCTTGCGGGTCGCGGTCCACGGCACCAGCCTGGGGGCATGAAGGACAACTCGCCACGTCTCGACCACGTCGTCCTCTGGGTCCGGGACCCGGTCGCAGCCGCTGGTTTCTACGAGGAGGCGGTGGGGCTGGAGCCGCTCAGGGTCGCTGAATTCGCTGCGGGGAAGGTGCCGTTCCCCTCCGTACGGCTCAATGACGAGACGGTCTTCGACCTCGCCCCGTTCTCGCTGGCGGAGCGCATGACAATGGTGCCCGGGGCCGCCGAGAGCGCGGGGCATCCGGTCAACCACGTGTGCCTCTCCCTGACGGAAGATGATTTCGAGGCTCTGAGAGCCCGCCTGGAAGAGCAGGCCATACCCGTTTCGGACTATTCGTACGACGCCTTCGGTGCCAGGGGCGCGGCACGGCGCAGCTTCTACTTCCGGGACCCGGACGGGAACGTCTTCGAGGCACGTCACTACGAGTAGGTGCAGGGGTGCGCTGGGACGCCTCGGGGCGTGAGGGCGCGCTGACGGCCGGCGCGGTGCAGCCGCTCAGAACAGGGGCTCCGGCAGCACCCCTTCCAATGCGAGCAGCTTCCGCTTGGTCTCCAGCCCGCCGCCGAACCCGCCCATGCCGCCGCCGCTCTCGACCACGCGGTGGCACGGCACGACCACCGGCAGCGGGTTCGAGCTCATCGCCACCCCCACGGCCTGGGCCGCGCCGGGCTGACCGACCCGCCTGGCCAGGTCGCCGTACCCCACCACCGTCCCGAACGGCACGCCCGACGCCAGCTCGCGCAGCACCTGGCGGTTGAACCCGCTGATCAGCGACCAGTCGAGGGGCAGCTCGAAGTCGTGGCGCTCACCCGCGAAGTATGCCGCCATCTGGCGTATCGCCTCGGCCAGGAGTGGGGAGTCCGGATCCTCCACCGGCCGGACGCCGAGCCGGGACGCGAGCCTCTCCAGCGCTTTGTCGCGCACGGTGTCCGTCGCGTGGAACACCACGTTCGCCAGGCCGTCCCGCGTCGCGGCCAGCAGCAGCGGACCGATGCCGGTGGCGACGACGGTCCACACCACCTGCTGCTCGTTCTGCCCATGACTGTCCATGTGCCCACCGTACGGCGAGCCACTGACAACGCAGCGAGCCACTGGCAACGCCGCGGGTCGCGGACTGGCCGCGCGTCGCAGACTGGCGCGGGCCGGGCGGCGGTCCCCGCACCGGCCTCCGCGCACTCGCCTCCGCACACTCCGGTCCCCCTCCGCTCAGGAGCCGTTCAGCGCTCGCCGGACCACGTCGGGCGTGTTCGTGATGATGCCGTCCACGCCGAAGCCGGCCAGGCGGCGGGCGTCGTCCGCGCGGTTGACGGTCCAGGCGAAGACCTTCATCGGCTTGGCGTGCGGTCCCTGGATCGTGTGGATCGCGGAGACATAGCCGGCGGAGAGAGGCGCCTGGGCCGAATTGATCTGGTCGGCGAACCGTGCGTACGACGGCAGTTCCGCCACCCGCGGCGTGCCCAAGTAGGCGGTCCTGATCCCGGGCCTCAGCCCGTGCACGGTCCGCACGCTGTCCGCGCTGAAGCTCTGTACGATCAACCGGTTCCTGAGGTGGCCGCGGTCGAGCCAGCCCTCCCTGCCCAGCAGCCTGAGGATCTGGCGCTCGATCCCCGGATACAGCTGCGGGTTCTTGATCTCCAGAACCAGCTTCTGATGGTTGCGCGACACGCGCTCCATGTACTGCGTCAGCGTCGGCACGTGCGCGCCCGCGTACCGGGAGCCGAACCAGCTGCCCGCGTCCAGACGGGCGATCTCCCCGGCGGTGAAGTCCTTCACCCTCCAGGGCGCTCGGCCCGGGAACACCTGCTCGACGTTGGTCGTGCGGGCCAGCGTGGCGTCGTGGATGACGACCAGCCGCCCGTCCTTGGTGCGTTGCACGTCGTTCTCGATCCAGCCGAAGCCGAGCGCGGCCGCTCGGTCGACGGCGGCCAGGGTGTTCTCGGGAGCGTATGCGGACGCCCCGCGGTGGCAGACGACGACCAGGCGGTCACGGGCGGTCGCACCGGCCTGCGCCGCGGGCAGTATGGCGACGCCGACTCCGAAGAGCGCGACGGTCGTGGCGGCGGCAACGCGCGCGTGCATGCTTCTCCTCGCCGGTTCGATTGCAGAAAGTATCGCCGTAAATGCAGAGAGTAAAGATAGCGTGTGCGAGAAGGCCGCAGATTGGCGGGAGTTGCCCGAAGCTGCTCACAGTCGCGACACAAGTACGGCAGCGCCGTGATTCTTTGCCGGATAATCGTTCGACCGTTCCGGTGGGGCCATACGCTCTGCTGCAGCCCTGACCGTCGTCACGGTCCTGGGGACGGGGATATTTCCGGAGTTCAGGGACGTTTCAGGGCGGGAAGGGCAGCCGCGTATGCAGGGCACCGTGGACGGCTTCAGCTACGGCCTGGTCACACCCGTGGTGGCGTACCTCATGGCCTGCCTCGGCGGTGCGCTCGGTCTGCGCTGCACCACGAGATCGATGCTGGCCGTCCACTCGTGGCGGGCGGGCTGGCTCGCTCTGGGATCCGCCGCGATCGGGTCCGGCATATGGACCATGCACTTCATCGCGATGATGGGGTTCACCGTCAAGGAGACCCCCATCCACTACGACAAGACGATCACCTTCGCGAGCCTTGCCCTCGGCGTCGTCATGGTCGGCCTCGGCGTCTTCATCGTGGGCTATCGGGGAGCGACCGGGGTGGCGCTCTTCACCGGAGGCACCATCACCGGTCTGGGCATCGCCACGATGCACTACCTGGGCATGGCCGGGATGCGCCTCAACGGGGTGCTCCGGTACAACACCCTCACCGTCGCCGCCTCCGTCGTCATAGCGGTCGTCGCCGCGACCGCGGCCTTCTGGGTGGCCGGACGAGTCCGCGGGTTCCTGTGGAGCGTCGGCGCGAGCCTCGTCCTGGGAATCGGGGTCACCGGCATGCACTACACGGGCATGGCGGCTCTCAGCGTCCATCTGCACGGGGCGGGTAACCCGGCCGGTGAATCGCCCGCGGCCCTGCTCGCCCCGATGATGATCGGTCCGCTCGTCTTCCTGTGCCTGGCCGGCGTCGTCGTGCTGTTCGACCCGTTGATGGTCATGGGCAGATCCGGCCGGATCCCGGCGGAGCGCAAGCCGGGGGTTCCGGCCCATCCCGAGGCCGCCCGCGCCGGCCGGAGTCCGCTGCCCCGCGCCGGCCGGCGGGGCTCCCGCAGCCCGCAGAGCCGGTGACCCGGCCCCGTTGTCAGTGCGGGGTCGTACGGTGGATGGCATGCGGCCCGTTTCACAGATCGAACGCACGGTGGCGCCCTTCGAGGTCGTCAGCCCCTACCAGCCCAGCGGTGACCAGCCCACGGCCATCGCCGAGCTGGAGAAGCGCATCCGCGCAGGTGAGAAGGACATCGTCCTGCTGGGCGCGACCGGCACCGGCAAGTCCGCCACCACCGCGTGGATGATCGAGAGGCTCCAGCGCCCCACGCTGGTGATGGCGCCGAACAAGACGCTGGCCGCCCAGCTGGCCAACGAGTTCCGAGAGCTCCTGCCGAACAACGCGGTCGAGTACTTCGTCTCGTACTACGACTACTACCAGCCGGAGGCGTACGTCCCGCAGTCGGACACGTACATCGAGAAGGACTCCTCGATCAACGAGGAGGTGGAGCGCCTGCGCCACTCCGCGACCAACTCGCTGCTGACCCGCCGCGACGTCGTCGTGGTCGCCTCGGTCTCCTGCATCTACGGTCTCGGAACGCCGCAGGAGTACGTGGACCGCATGGTCAGCCTCGAGGTCGGCGACGAGATCGACCGCGACGAGCTGCTGCGGCGTTTCGTCGACATCCAGTACACGCGCAACGACGTGGCGTTCACACGCGGCACCTTCCGGGTGCGCGGCGACACCATCGAGATCTTCCCGGTCTACGAGGAGCTGGCCGTCCGGATCGAGATGTTCGGCGACGAGATCGAGGCCCTGTCCACCCTCCACCCGCTCACCGGCGAGGTCATCAGCGACGACCGGCAGCTGTATGTCTTCCCGGCCTCCCATTACATCGCGGGACCCGAGCGCATGGAGCGTGCCATCAACGGCATCGAGAAAGAACTTGAGGAGCGCCTGGGCGAGCTGGAGAAGCAGGGCAAGCACCTGGAGGCGCAGCGGCTGCGCATGCGCACGACGTACGACATCGAGATGCTCCGCCAGATCGGGAGCTGCTCCGGCGTGGAGAACTACTCGATGCACTTCGACGAGCGTGAGCCCGGTTCTCCGCCCAACACG
Organism: Streptomyces caeni; assembly: GCF_042678285.1. Lineage (NCBI taxonomy): Bacteria > Bacillati > Actinomycetota > Actinomycetes > Kitasatosporales > Streptomycetaceae > Streptomyces > Streptomyces caeni. The sequence continues at coordinate 199,076 of NZ_JBHUDX010000046.1, read as the reverse complement.
CTGCTGGACTACTTTCCGGACGACTTCCTGCTCGTCATCGACGAGTCGCACAACACCGTCCCGCAGATCGGTGCCATGTACGAGGGTGACGCCTCCCGCAAGCGCACCCTCGTCGAGCACGGCTTCCGGCTCCCGTCCGCCCTGGACAACCGGCCCCTGAGGTGGGAGGAGTTCCAAGAGCGCATCGGACAGACCGTGTACCTGTCGGCGACCCCCGGCAAGTACGAGCTCTCGCGCGCGGACGGATTCGTCGAGCAGATCATCCGTCCCACCGGCCTCGTCGACCCCGAGGTCGTGGTCAAGCCCACCGAGGGTCAGATCGACGACCTGGTGCACGAGATCCGCAAGCGCACCGAGAGGGACGAGCGCGTCCTGGTCACCACGCTCACCAAGAAGATGGCCGAGGACCTCACCGACTACTTCCTCGAACTGGGCATCCAGGTGCGGTACCTGCACAGCGACGTGGACACCCTGCGCCGTGTCGAGCTGCTGCGCGAGCTGCGGTCGGGTGAGTTCGACGTGCTGGTCGGCATCAACCTCCTCCGGGAGGGCCTCGACCTGCCCGAGGTCTCTCTGGTGGCGATCCTCGATGCCGACAAGGAAGGCTTCCTGCGCTCGGGGACCTCACTCATCCAGACCATCGGCCGGGCCGCGCGCAACGTCTCCGGCCAGGTCCACATGTACGCCGACAAGATCACCCCGGCGATGGAGAAGGCCATCGAGGAGACGAACCGCCGCCGGGAGAAGCAGATCGCGTACAACACGGCGCACGGCATCGATCCGCAGCCGCTGCGCAAGAAGATCAACGACATCGTGGCGCAGATCGCCCGTGAGGACGTCGACACGGAGCAGCTGCTCGGCTCGGGCTACCGCAAGGCGAAGGACGGCCGGGGCACCAGGAGCCCCGTCCCCTCGCTCGGCAGCCAGGCGGCGAAGGGCGCCAAGCCCGCCAAGCCCGCCAAGGGCAAGGCCGAGCAGACGGTGCCCACCGACCGCCCCGCGGCCGAACTCGCCGAGCAGATCGAGGAACTGACCGAGCGGATGCGGGCTGCCGCCGCCGACCTCCAGTTCGAGATCGCGGCCCGGCTGCGCGACGAGGTCTCCGAGATGAAGAAGGAACTGCGACAGATGAGGGAGGCAGGCCTGGCTTGACATCGCCCCGTCCGTGACGGACCCCGGTGGACGCGCAGTGTGTTGCAAGACCGACACAAAGCACGGTACGGGGTTCGGCACTGTCAGTGGCGAACCGTAGGGTTCTGGCATCCGCGGAGTCCGCGGCCAACAGGGGACAGCTCGAGAGAGGACCGGCGCGTGACCGTCAACTTGACCAAGGGTCAGGCCATCAGTCTGCAGAAGAACGACGGGGGCACGCTGAATGCGGTGCGCATGGGGCTCGGCTGGCAGGCCGCTCCCCGGCGTGGGCTGTTCGGCTCCCGCACCCGGGAGATCGACCTCGACGCGTCCGCCGTGCTGTTCGCGGACAAGCAGCCGGTGGACGTGGTGTTCTTCCGCCACCTCGTCAGCGACGACGGCTCCGTGCGGCACACCGGTGACAACCTCGTCGGCGGTGCGGGCCAGGGCGGCGACGACGAGGCGATCCTCGTCGACCTGCAGCGCGTCCCGGTCCACATCGACCAGATCGTCTTCACCGTGAACTCCTTCACGGGCCAGACCTTCCAGGAGGTGCAGAACGCGTTCTGCCGCCTCGTCGACGAGACCAACGGCCAGGAGCTGGCCCGCTACACGCTGGCGGGCGGCGGCGCGTACACGGCGCAGATCATGGCGAAGGTGCACCGCGCGGGCGCGGGCTGGACGATGACCGCCCTCGGTACTCCGGCCAACGGCCGTACCTTCCAGGACCTGATGCCGGCGATCCTGCCGCACCTGTAGGCGGCCGTACACCGGGACACGAAGCGACGTAGGGGGACGAGGCGATGACGGCCGAGCTGGTCCGGGGGCAGAACCATCCGCTGCCCCAGGCCCGACTTGAAGTACGGGTGTCGGCCGGCAAGCCGATCGTGGCCGCGGCCACGCTCAGCGACGTGCAAGGCAAGGTGCGCGACGTCGATTGGGTGGCCCACCCGGGTGCCCCCACACTGCCCGGCCTCGAAGTCTCCAAGCAGGCGGCGGCCGACCACCGCCTCGCCTTCGACCTGGACGCCCTTCCGGGGAGCGTGCACTGCGTCACCGTGCTGCTCGCGCTGCCGACGGGGATCGGCGGCCCGGTGCGGTTCGGAGCGCTCGCCGCTCCCTTCGTCGCGGTCACCGGCCTCGACGGCTGCGAGGTCGTGAGTTACACCATCACGGGCCTGGACGCCGAGTCCGCCGTGATCGCGCTGGAGCTCTACCGCCGTCAGGGCGCGTGGAAGGTCCGTGCGGTCGGCCAGGGGTACGCGGGCGGGCTCGCCGCGTTGCTGACCGACCAGGGCCTGCCCGAGGCCCGGCAACTCGCGGGCAGCATCAACGAGGCGGTGACCCGGGGCCTGGCACGCTCGGTGGCACCACCTCCGCCGCGCCTGCCGGAGGGCGACCGCACGCGTCAGGCGGCGGCCCCGGCGCCACCTGACGGCGGTTCCGGTGCCGTACCCCCGCAGCAGGGCACGCCCGCCGTGCCGCAGCAGGGATCCCCGTACGACGTCACAGGCTCTCCGGGCCCCGTCCCGCAGCCCGCTTCCGGCGGACCGGTCAACTACACCCACCCCGGTCGGCAAATCACGACGCCGCCACCGCCCCCGCCCGTCGCGCCGCCGGCCCCGCCCGGGCAGCCCGCCCAGCCCGTGGCGGGCGACGCGACCGGCTGGTCCATGGAGGAGCGGCTGTACAACCAGGTGTGGGGCATGTTCGAGGACCTGGCGCGCACGGCGGCCGCGTACCGTAGCGCCGTCGACTTCGCCGACTCGCGCATGGAGCAGGAGCTGGACCGGGCCCTGTCCGATCCGCGCAGCCGCATAGGCGGGCAGGGCGACGCCGCACGCGAGGCGGCCCAGGCCAAGCACACCGACCTCGTCAACCAGGCCCGGGCCGCCCTCGACCGCGATCTCACCCAGCTCATCGCCGAGTCCGATGTCGTCGAGCCCGCGCTGCCTGCGGCGTTCGCGGGCTGGGACAACCCGGTCTGGCACGGATACCGGGTGCCGATGGAGATTCCCATGGCGGTGCGCCTCGGCGATCTCCACCTGCCCGAGAGCGAGAGCCTGCGTATCCCCATGTTGGTCCGGCTGCCGCTGGAGCGCGGGCTATGGATCGACAGCGGCCGCTCCGGATCCCTCGACCCGGTCGCCGACTCCGGTGACCTGCGCCGGCTCGCGATGGAGACGGCGGTGACACACGCTGCACGGCTGCTCGCCGTCTACCCGCCCGGCGAGTTCACGGTGCATGTCATCGACCCGGCGGGATCGGGTACCTCGGCGCTCGCGCCCCTCGTGCAGGCCGGTGTGCTCGCGGGACCGACCGCCGTCGGTGTCGCGGCCGTGGCGGATGTACTGACCCGGCTCGCCCAGCGGGTCGATCTGGTGCAGATGGCGGTGCGTGGCGGTGCGTCCGACTCGCTGCCGCCCGACCTCGACACGGCCGAGCACCTGCTGATCGTCAACGACTTCCCGCACGGCTTCGACGACCGGGCGGTGACCCAGTTGCGCTATCTCGCGGACGAGGGACCGGCGGTCGGTGTCCATCTGATGATGGTCGCCGACCGGGAGGACGCGTCCGCCTACGGGCCGCTGCTCGACCCACTCTGGCGCTCACTGCTGCGGCTCACCCCAGTGCCCGACGATCATCTCGCGGACCCCTGGGTCGGCCACGCTTGGACGTATGAGCCGCCGCGCGTCCCGCGGGGCAGCCAGGTGCTGCAGTATGTGCTGACCCAGGTGGCCGAGGCCCGCCGCTCCTGGAACCGCTGACGCCACCCCTTCTTTCAAGGGAAAGCAAAGAGGGTTCTACCTGCTGATTTGACCTTCTCTTTACCTACTTCTTTACCTTTCCTTGGTGTTCGGGTAGTCTCCTCCACACGGAGGGGAGTACTCCCGCCTGCGGCCTACCCGTCAATACGGATCAGAACGGATCCCGGGGCGCCGACCCGCGGACGCGCGGCGCATGACGCGCCGGTGACGGCGGGTGGAAGAGACCTCCGGTAGCGACGCTGACATGCCATGACTGACGTACTGCCGGAGGCGCAATGGATGTTTCGATGACCCTGTGGGTCCTGACGGTGGTGGGCCTCGCCGCCCTGATCGCGGTCGACTTCTTCATCGGCCGCAAGCCGCATGCCGTCTCGATCAAGGAAGCCGGCATCTGGACGATCGTCTGGATCGTCCTGGCCGCACTGTTCGGACTGGGCCTGCTCGTCCTCGGCGGCGGGCAGCCCGCCGGAGAGTTCTTCGCCGGCTTCATCACCGAGAAGTCGCTGAGCGTCGACAACCTCTTCGTCTTCGTCCTGATCATGGCGAAGTTCGCGGTGCCCTCGCGGTACCAGCAGCGCGTACTCCTCGTGGGTGTACTCATAGCCCTGGTCCTGCGGGCCGTGTTCATCGCCGCGGGCGCCGCGATCATCGCGAGCTTCTCGTGGGTCTTCTACCTTTTCGGTGTGTTCCTGATCTGGACCGCGTGGAAGCTCGTTCAGGAGGCCGGGACCGGCGAGGAGAACGAGGAGTACGAGGAGAACAAGTTTCTGAAGGCCGCCGAGCGGCGCTTCGGGGTCGCCGACGGGTATCACGGCACCAAGCTGTGGATACGGCACAACGGCAAGCGCGTCATGACGCCGATGCTGGTCGTGGTGCTGGCGATCGGCACCACCGATGTCCTCTTCGCCCTCGACTCCATCCCCGCGATCTTCGGTCTCACCCAGGACCCGTACATCGTCTTCACGGCCAACGCGTTCGCGCTCATGGGCCTGAGGCAGCTGTACTTCCTCGTCGGCGGTCTGCTCCGGAGGCTGGTCCATCTCTCGTACGGTCTGTCGGTCGTTCTCGGCTTCATCGGCATCAAGCTGGTGCTGCACGCGCTGCACGAATCCGGGGTCCATGTTCCCGAGATCTCCATCCCGGTCTCCCTCGGCGTGATATGCACCGTCCTGACCGTCACGACGGTCACCAGCCTGATCGCCTCCACGAAGCAGACGGCCGAAGAAACGCCGGAGAAGGCGGGGGCCCGGGACAGCATTGACGCGTGACGGTGCCGGAGTCGGGCCGACGGGACATGTGATCCCCGCAGGAGAGCGACGGGTGTGTGCCAGGCCCGTCGGCGAACGCCATGGCACGGCGTTTCACCGGTGCGCGCGGTCGTGATCCGCGGGACGCAGGCACCTGGCGTGCGTGTCACAGGCGCTTCTGCAACGATCGCTGCATGATCGTCCGGGTCCGGTCACTCGCGAGGCGGTGGACGGCCGTGGCCGTCACGCCGGTGGCCGCGGTGGTGCTGCTCGCCTTGACCTGGGGGCGCGACATGCCTGGAGCGGTCGTCGCGTTGATGACTCTGGTCCTCGCCGGATCCGTGCTGGCCGCAGTCCACCATGCGGAGGTGATCGCGCACCGGGTCGGTGAGCCCTTCGGCTCCCTCGTTCTCGCCGTCGCCGTCACGATCATCGAGGTCGCGCTGATCGTCACCCTCATGGCGGACGGCGGCGCCAAGAGCGCGAGCTTGGCCCGCGACACGGTCTTCGCCGCCGTCATGATCACCTGCAACGGCGTCGTCGGCCTGAGCCTCCTGGTCGCCTCGCTGCGCCACGGAACCGCGCTCTTCAACCCCGAGGGGACCGGTGCCGCTCTGGCCACCGTCGCGACCCTGGCCACCCTCAGCCTGGTGCTGCCCACGTTCACAACGAGCAAGCCCGGCCCGGAGTTCTCCACGGCCCAGCTCCCTTCGCCGCGTTCTCGTCACTCGTCCTGTACGGCGTGTTCGTGGCGACCCAGACGGTACGCCACCGCGACTACTTCCTCCCGGTCACCCGGCAGGGTGAGGTGATCCGCGCGGACAGCCACGCCGACGCGCCCTCCGCCGGCGCCGCGGCCCTCAGCCTCGGCCTGCTCGCTCTCGCCCTAGTCGGGGTCGTGGGACTCGCCAAGGGCGTGTCCCCCACCATCGAGTCCGGCGTCGCGGCTGCGGGCATGCCGCAGGCCGTCGTCGGTGTCGTCATCGCGCTGCTCGTGCTGCTGCCCGAGACCATCGCCGCGCTGCGCTCGGCGGGCCGCGACCGGGTCCAGACCAGCCTCAACCTCGCCCTCGGCTCAGCGATGGCCAGCATCGGCCTGACCATCCCCGCCGTCGCCGTGGCGACCGTATGGCTCTCGGATCCTCTCGTGCTCGGCCTCGGCCCCGTCCACATGGTGCTGCTCGCCCTGACCGTGGTCGTGAGCTCCCTGACGGTGGTACCGGGCCGGGCCACGCCGCTCCAAGGAGGCGTTCATTCTGGTGGTGTTCGCCGCGTACCTGGAGCTGGCGGTCAACCCGTAGCCGCCGCCGTGCGGCGCACCGTCGCTTCCCGGGCGGCGTGCGGGTGGCCGCTCGTGCGACACGCGCGGTTGTGCCTCACCCGGGAGCGGGTTCCGTCACCGCCACCGGCAGGGGGCGGGTCTCCGGCAGCAGCGCGAAGCATCCGAGGCTGAGCAGAGCCAACACCGTCAGATAGGCGCCGACACCCCAGGGGACCCTGCCCCCGTGCTCGGCCAGCGCGGTGGCCACGACCGGAGTGAGGGCGCCCCCGAGCACCCCGCCGAGGTTGTAGCCCACCGCGGCACCCGTACAGCGAACCCGGGGCTCATAGAGTTCCGGCAGATACGCGGCGATCACGGCGAACACCGTGATGAAGGCGGTCATCGCCTCCAGGAAGCCGAGGGAGATCAGCAGCGGCACGCCCGTCGACAGCAGCGCGACCATGGGGAACATCCACAGGGCCATGCCGGCGCAGCCCGCCAGACACAGCGGCCGCCGCCCGTATCGGTCACCCACGAGCGCCAGCAACGGGGTCAGGACACCCTGCACCACGACGGTGGCCATGACGCACACCAGCATGACGGTGCGGCTCACGCCGAGCCGGTCCGTCGCGTACGCCAGGGACCAGGTCGTCACGGTGTAGAAGACCGCGTATCCGACCGAGAGCGCGCCGGCCGTCAGCAGGACGAGCCGCCAGTGGCCGCGTACGACCTCGGCGAGCGGCACGCGCGCGTGGTCCTCGATCTTCAGGAAGAGCGGACTCTCGGTGACTGAACGGCGCAGCCACAGGCCCGCCGCGGCAAGGGCACCCGACGCCCAGAACGGGATCCGCCATCCCCAGGAAGCGAACTGCGCGTCCGACAGCGTGGCCGACAGCCCCAGCATCACGCCGTTGGCAAGGAGGAATCCCAGCGATGGGCCGACCTGCGGAAAGCTGGACCACAAGGCGCGCCGCCCGGTCGGCGCGTGCTCCGTGGCCAACAGCACCGCACCGCCCCACTCCCCGCCGAGCCCCAGCCCCTGCAGGAAACGCAGCACGAGAAGGAGAACGGGAGCGGCCGTGCCGATGGTGCCGTACGTCGGCAGGCAGCCGACCGCCACGGTTGCGGCTCCGGTCAGCAGCAGGGAGACGAGGAGGACCGGGCGTCGCCCGCGCCGGTCCCCGATGTGGCCGAACAGCACCGAGCCGAGCGGGCGCGCCACGAAGCCGGCACCGAAGGTCCCGAACGCGGCCAGTGTGCCCGCCAGCGGCGAGAACGTCGGGAAGAACAGCGGGCCGAGGACCAGGGCGGCCGCGGTCCCGTAGACGAAGAAGTCGTAGAACTCGACGGCCGTCCCCGCGAGCGAGGCGGCCGCGAGCCGGAGCATGGCCGAGCCCTTTACTGTGCGTACGTCGTGCATGCCGCGTCAACTACCCACCGTGATCGGTTGTTACGGGGGCGTGCGGTGGCTCGGCTCGCCCACCGTGAGGGCGGGCGTGCGCCCGGTGCGGCGGCCGGGTCAGTGGATCACGGTGATGCGCCGGGCGGGACCGTCCACGCGTACGGCGCCCCCGTAGGGGATGACGACCTGCGGATCCGCGTGCCCGAGGTCCACATCGAGGACGACCATGGTGCCGGGAGCGTGTGCCTTCAGGGCACGCAGGACGGCCTCACGCTGGTGCGCCGCGTAACGCGCGTCGGCCTCGGGGCTGTTGGGGCATGCGAACGACCAGGTCTTGGACGGCCCATGAGCAGCGCGGAGAAACGGCGGCATCCGAAGAACGGCTCGGGGTTCGCGCGTGTCGACTCCCGGTCCAGCAGCGGCAGCACGGCGATCTGGTCGTCGCCGCCGATCGAGGCGATCACGGCCTGGACCTCCGGATCGGGGAACGCGGCATGCAGGTCGTCCGCCCGTGCCCGCGGTATCGCGCCCATCGTCCGGGCCGTCGGACACCCGACCGGTTCGGGACCGAACTCGGTGCGCAGGCGCTCCGGGCCAGCTCGTACGGGCGAGGGAGGAGGGCGGGGAGCCCGGCGACGGCGAGACGACGGCGACCCGGTCGCCGGGCACCGGCTTGGGCGGGTACGTCGGTTGCGTCATGGCCGGAGGGTACGGGGCACCGCCCGCCCGGCACATCGTGATAGACCGGGGGCCGAGCAGCGGTCCTTCCCGGGCCGGCAGACCTGAACGGACCGGAGGAACCGTGCCCCGCACCCTCGCCGACGCCCCGATCATGATCCTGAACGGCCCCAATCTGAACCTCCTCGGGCAGCGGCAGCCGGAGATCTACGGTTCCGACACCCTCGCGGACATCGAGGCCCTGTGCGTGAGGACGGCGGCCGTGTACGGAGGCACGGTGGACTTCCGGCAGTCCAACCACGAGGGCGAACTGGTGGAGTGGATCCAGGAGGCGCGGCTGAACCACGCCGGGATCGTCATCAACCCGGCCGCTTACTCGCACACCTCCGTCGCGATCCTCGACGCGCTCAGCACTTGTGACGGGATGCCGGTGGTGGAGGTCCACATCTCCAACATCCACCAGCGCGAACAGTTCCGGCACCACTCGTACGTCTCCCTGCGTGCCGACGGTGTCATCGCCGGGTGCGGGGTGCAGGGGTACGCGTTCGCGGTGGAGCGGGTCGCGACGCTGGCGGGGGCGAGACGGACGGAGGCGTGACACTCCGTCGCCGGCGTGCGGGGGAGAGGCGAACCGGGGGAGGAAGGTCTGCAGGTGCCGGGTGCCACGATCAACCCGTGAACGTCTTCGGCGGATGGCCCGCGCCGGACGACCGCGGGAGCAGGCCCCGACCGCCGGGTCCGCCGGCCGGGGGCGGGAACCGAGCAACCGGCGGCCCGTCCGCGCGGAAGCCGTCTTCCCGCGCAGGGCTGCCTCCAGTCGACCGCGCATCCGGGCGCGCCGGGAGCGTGCGCGGGGCACCGGCGCGTGCGCACGGTTCACACGGGGCGCGTGTCCCGGGTGTCACGCCGGCGCGTTCGGGCCCCCGAACTCACGCCGGGCAGCCGGGACGTCGCGTCCGTGGTCACCATCCCCGCGCGTGCCACTCCGGCAGGTGCGGGCGTTCGGCGCCCAGCGTGGTGTCGTTGCCGTGCCCGGGGTAGACCCAGGTCTCGTCCGGCAGCACGTCGAAGATCTTGGTCTCGACGTCGTGGATCAGGTCGGCGAAGGCGGCCGGGTCCTTGCGCGTGTTGCCCACGCCGCCGGGGAAGAGGCAGTCCCCGGTGAAGACGTGCGGGTGTCCGTGCGGGTCGTCGTAGACGAGGGCGATCGAGCCCGGTGTGTGGCCCACGAGGTGGCGCGCGGTGAGCTCCACGCGCCCCACGCGGATCGTGTCGCCGTCGTCGACGAGGACATCGGTGGGTACCGGGATGCCTTCGGCGTCGTAGCGCCCGGCGTGGGTGCGCGCGCGGGTGGCCGCCACGACCTCGGCGAGCGCCTGCCAGTGGTCGCCGTGGCGGTGGGTGGTGACGACGGACGCGATGCCGTCGTCACCGATCATGCCGAGCAGGGTGTGCGCGTCGTTGGCCGCGTCGATCAGCAGTTGCTCGTCGGTGGCCCGGCAGCGCAACAGATAGCAGTTGTTGTCCATGGGGCCGACCGCGATCTTCGTGATCATCAGGTCCTGCAGCTCGTGCACGTCGGCGGGGCCGCCGACCTTCACCGCTCCGCTGTACGTCATGGCGGCAGCTTATAGCGGGCCACCGGCCGGGGCCGTCCCCGACCTACAGCGGGGGGAGCGCCGGCAGCCCTCCGCCCCCGACGCTCAACGCGGACCCGTCCCGGCGGCCGGAGAGCCAGCCGAGCAGGTCCGGCGCGGAACCGCGCACGGCGACGGGCCCGCCCTCGGCGCCTCCACCGGTCGTCCAGGCCCGGCCGCCGGCCTCCAGCGTGGTCGAGGGCACGTCCTTGTGTCCGCGGAACCGCTCGGCGAGGAAGTCGATCTCCCGCTCCACGAACTCGGCCGGCAGGTCCTCCAGCTCGTAGCCGACCCCGAGATCGACATGGTGCAGTTCGACCTCGGCCCGCCGCCGGAACGGTACGCGGGCGGCGGAGTCGGTGACGCCGTTGCGCAGTTCGACCGTGCGCGACCAGTCCGCCGGTGCCTCGCCCGCCTTCTGGAAGCGGGCCGCGCTCTCGCGGAGGTCGGCCAGCTGGGCGTCCAGGGCGCGCAGGGCGTCCCGCTCGATGTCGGCGTCCCGGGCGTGCGCCGAGACGTACATGGGACGTCCCTCCAGGACGTTCACGAGCGCGTCGGCGTTGCGGGCGAGGTGGGCGAGGACATGCCCGCGCGACCAGTCGGGCAGTCGTGACGGCTCGGCCACGGCGGCGTCGTCCAGGGCGGAGACCGCGGTGAGCAGTCGGTCGGTCGCGTCGCGTACAGAGGCCAGGTCGTGCGCGTGATCAATCATGGGTCCGACCCTAACCTCGCCACTCCTTCGGGTGAAGGTCATGGTCCCGCCCCGCAAATCGAATGCGCGTGCTATATGGTCAGGTGCGGCGTCGGGCATGCTGGAGAGCCCGGGATTGTTGTGAACCCTGGAATCCGACCGGCGTTGTCAGCGGCTCCCCCTAGTCTGGGAAACACGGGGGCCCCGCCCCTGTCGCTTCTCTCAAGAAAGGTGCGGACCGGCGTGGCCGACCGTCTCATCGTCCGTGGCGCGCGCGAGCACAATCTCAAGAATGTCTCGCTCGACCTGCCGCGCGACTCGCTCATCGTGTTCACGGGCCTGTCGGGGTCGGGCAAGTCCTCGCTGGCCTTCGACACGATCTTCGCCGAGGGCCAGCGGCGCTACGTCGAGTCGCTGTCCTCGTACGCCCGGCAGTTCCTCGGCCAGATGGACAAGCCGGACGTCGACTTCATCGAGGGCCTCTCGCCGGCGGTCTCCATCGACCAGAAGTCGACCTCGCGCAACCCGCGCTCGACGGTCGGCACCATCACCGAGGTCTACGACTACCTGCGCCTGCTCTTCGCGCGTATCGGCAAGCCGCACTGCCCCGAGTGCGGCCGCCCGATCTCGCGCCAGTCGCCGCAGGCCATCGTCGACAAGGTCCTGGAGCTGCCTGAGGGAAGCCGGTTCCAGGTGCTGTCGCCGCTGGTGCGCGAGCGCAAGGGAGAGTTCGTCGATCTCTTCGCCGACCTCCAGACCAAGGGGTACAGCCGGGCGCGTGTGGACGGTGAGACGGTCCAGCTGTCCAGCCCGCCCACGCTGAAGAAGCAGGAGAAGCACACCATCGAGGTGGTCGTCGACCGCCTCACGGTGAAGGACTCCGCCAAGCGCCGGCTCACCGACTCCGTGGAGACCGCGCTCGGCCTGTCCGGCGGCATGGTCGTGCTCGACTTCGTCGACCTCCCCGAGGACGACCCCGAGCGCGAGCGGATGTACTCGGAGCACCTGTACTGCCCGTACGACGACCTGTCCTTCGAGGAGCTGGAGCCCCGCTCCTTCTCCTTCAACTCGCCCTTCGGCGCCTGCCCCGAGTGCACCGGCATCGGCACGCGCATGGAGGTCGACCCCGAGCTCATCGTCCCGGACGAGGAGAAGACCCTCGACGAGGGCGCCATCCACCCCTGGTCGCACGGGCACACCAAGGACTACTTCGGCCGACTCATCGGCGCCCTCGCGGACGCGCTGGGATTCCGGACCGACATCCCCTTCGCGGGCCTGCCGCAGCGTGCCAGGAAGGCCCTCCTCCACGGCCACAAGACGCAGATCGAGGTCCGGTACCGCAACCGGTACGGGCGCGAACGCGTGTACACGACGCCCTTCGAAGGCGCCGTCCCCTTCGTGAAGCGCCGGCACAGCGAGGCCGAGAGCGATGCCAGCCGCGAGCGCTTCGAGGGCTATATGCGCGAGGTGCCCTGCCCCAGCTGTGAGGGCACCCGCCTCAAGCCGGTCGTCCTCGCGGTCACGATCATGGGCAGGTCGATCGCCGAGGTCTCCGCGATGTCGATCAGCGACTGCGCGGACTTCCTGCGCGAGCTGAAGCTCGACGCCCGCGACAAGAAGATCGCCGAGCGGGTCCTGAAGGAGGTCAACGAACGGCTGCGGTTCCTGGTCGACGTCGGCCTGGACTACCTGTCGCTGAACCGCGCGGCCGGCACGCTCTCCGGCGGCGAGGCGCAGCGCATCCGCCTGGCCACCCAGATCGGTTCCGGACTCGTAGGCGTCCTGTACGTACTGGACGAGCCGTCCATCGGCCTGCACCAGCGCGACAACCACCGGCTGATCGAAACCCTGGTCCGGCTGCGCGACATGGGCAACACCCTCATCGTCGTCGAGCACGACGAGGACACCATCAAGGTCGCCGACTGGGTCGTCGACATCGGCCCCGGGGCGGGGGAGCACGGTGGCAAGGTGGTGCACAGCGGCTCCCTGAAGGACCTGCTCGCCAACGAGGAGTCACAGACCGGGCAGTACCTTTCGGGCAAGAAGTCGATCCCGCTGCCCGGCATCAGGCGCCCGCACGACCCGTCCCGTCGGCTCACGGTGCACGGTGCCCGGGAGAACAACCTCCAGGACATCGACGTGTCGTTCCCGCTGGGCGTGTTCACGGCGGTCACCGGAGTGTCCGGCTCCGGAAAGTCGACGCTGGTCAACGACATCCTGTACACGCACCTGGCCCGTGAGCTGAACGGCGCACGGAACGTCCCCGGGCGGCACACACGGGTGGACGGCGACGATCTGGTCGACAAGGTCGTGCACGTCGACCAGTCGCCCATCGGCCGCACCCCGCGCTCGAACCCGGCGACGTACACCGGTGTCTTCGACCACGTCCGCAAGCTGTTCGCCGAGACCACCGAGGCGAAGGTCCGGGGCTACCAGCCCGGCCGCTTCTCCTTCAACGTCAAGGGCGGCCGCTGCGAGAACTGCGCGGGCGACGGCACGATCAAGATCGAGATGAACTTCCTCCCGGACGTGTACGTCCCGTGCGAGGTCTGCCACGGCGCCCGCTACAACCGGGAGACCCTGGAGGTCCACTACAAGGGCAAGTCCATCGCCGACATCCTGAACATGCCGATCGAGGAGGCCCTCCACTTCTTCGAGGCCGTCCCCGCGATCGCCCGCCATCTGAAGACCCTGAACGACGTCGGTCTCGGCTACGTCCGGCTCGGCCAGTCCGCGACCACCCTGTCCGGCGGCGAGGCCCAGCGTGTGAAGCTCGCCAGCGAACTGCAGAAGCGGTCCACCGGGCGCACGGTCTACGTCCTGGACGAGCCGACCACCGGTCTGCACTTCGAGGACATCAGCAAGCTGCTCCAGGTACTCGGCGGACTGGTCGACAAGGGCAACACGGTCATCGTGATCGAGCACAACCTCGACGTCATCAAGACCGCCGACTGGGTCGTCGACATGGGACCCGAGGGCGGAGCGGGCGGCGGCCTCGTGGTCGCCGAGGGCACGCCAGAGGAGGTCGCCGGGGTTCCGGCCAGCCACACCGGCAAGTTCCTGCGCGAGATCCTCGGTGCGGAGCGCGTCAGCGACGCGGCCTGTGTGAAGGTCCCGCGCAAGGCGGCGGCCAGGAAGACGGCTGCGGCCGCGTCGACGGCCAAGAAGACGGCGACGGCCAGGACGGCGAAGACCGCCGACAGCACGGGGGCCAGGAAGGCGGCCGCCGTCACGAAGAAGGCGACACCCGCGAAGAAGACCACGCGGGCCCGCACGGCATGAGCCCCGCGGCCCGGACAGGCCGAAGGATCCGGACGGATGTGGCGCCCCTCGGGAACTCCCCGTGGGGCGCCGCCCATTGCACGGTCGGCCGTCCTGTTCCCGGTCCTGTGGGCCAGTGCCCCAACGGGCGACGTTCGCCCCGTCGCGGCGCCCGGCACGCCCCCCAGGCTCTTCGAGCAGAGGGCACCCCCCACTCGCCGCACCGGCCGAGAGCCCGGGTACGTCCGGTACGGGGACTTCCGGCCGGCACGCCGGGAGCACGCTCCCCCGCTCCCGGCTCCGCTTCCGGCTCCGCTCGCGCGGGCGGTGCCCCCACGACGCCGCTCCCCGACGGGCGAACGTCGCCTGCCGGGGCACTAGCGATCGCTCAGTTCGGACGCATACGGCGGCTCCGCACCGGCCCGGGAGCAGGTGATCGCAGCGGCGCGGGCCGCGAAGTGCAGCAGTTCCCCCCAGCCCTCGGCGCCCAGACCGGCCAGCGCCGCCGGGGAGAGGCTGTCGCGGGAGGCCAGCCCGTGCAGCAGGGCCGCGTTGACCGTGTCGCCGGCGCCGATGGTGTCCACGATGTCGATCCGTACACCCGGCACCGAGTACTCCGCCCCCTCCCGGGTGACGACCGTGAGCCCGTCGCCGCCATGGGTGATCACGACAGCCGCGGGGCCGGAGGCCAGCCACTCGCGCGGCGTGCCGCCCAGCCACTCCGCGTCCTCCGCGGAGAGTTTGAGCAGCGACACCGACGGCAGCCAGCTCTTGAAGCGGGCCCGGTAGGCGTCGGGGTCCGGGATCAGCCCTGGGCGGATGTTCGGGTCGAGCGCCGTGAACACGCCCTGTGCGGCGGCGTCGCGCATCAGCTCCTCATAGGCGCTCGCCCCCGGTTCGAGGACGAGCGAGCAGGTGCCGAACGACACCGCGCGCGTGCCCTGCGGCAGGTGCGCCGGTGCCGTGAACAGGCGGTCGGCGGTGCCCTCGACGTAGAAGGAGTACGCGGCCGAGCCGTTCTCGTCGATCGTCGCCACCGCCAGCGTGGTCGGCTCGATGCCGCGCTGCACGGTCGAGACGTCCACCCCCGCCGTGCGCAGGCCGTCCAGCAGGGCCTCGCCGAAGGCGTCGTAGGAGGTGCGGGAGCAGAACGCCGTGGGGGAGCCGAGACGGCCCAGCGCGACGGCGGTGTTGTAAGGGCCGCCGCCGAGCGCCGGCCGCAACGGTGCGAGGGCACCCCTGCCCTGCGGGACCAGGTCGATCAGGGCCTCACCGGCGACGACGATCACGAGACGGTTCCCTTCTCGGAGGGGGTGTCGGGGCAGCCGCACGAGGTGCGGTGGACGAAGGCGCAGGGGAGCCGCACGGTGCGGGAGGGACGGTCCGGCGTCTCCAGCCGCTCCAGGAGAAGCCGCACGGCCCGGGCACCGATCTCCCTGCTCGGCTGGGAGATCGCCGTCAGCCGGGGCGAGAACAGATCCGCCCACGCGAAGTCGTCGAAGCAGCACAGCGCCAGGTCGTCCGGCACGGACAGGCCGCGGTCACGCAGGGCGCGCAGCGCGCCGATGGTCATCGCGTTGTTGGCGGTGACCAGGGCGGTGGGCGGTGCCGCGAGGTCCAGCAGGGTGGCGGTGGCGCGCTCGGCACCCTGCGCCGCAGAGTCCCCCCGGGACACCAGCCGCCCGTCGTAGGGGAGACCGGAGCTCGCCAGGCCGCGCCGGTAGCCGCTGATCCGCTCGGTCGTGGTGCTGAGCCCGTGCAGGCCCGCGACCAGGCCGATGCGCGTGTGCCCCAGACCGGCGAGATGTGTGACCAGGGCGGCCATCGGTTCGGCGTTCTCGGCGCAGACCTGGTCGAAGAGGAAGGCGGCACCGGAGGGGGCGCCCCGCTCGGACCCGTCCAGCGCCGGCGTCCGCGGCGGGGCAGCGGTGGCCGCCGCGCCGTCCACCAGCCGGTCGAGGAACACGGTCGGCACACCGTGCCGCCCGAGGTGGGTGAGGAGTCCGCGCGGATCCGCGGAGGGAGCGACGATCATGCCGTCGACGCGGCGCTCGTGCAGTAGCCGGACGACCTTGCGCTCGTGCTCCGGGTCGTCGTGCGGATCGGCGATGAGCAGGCCGTAGCCGTGCTCCAGGGCACAGGCCTCGACACCCTGGAGGATCTCCGTGAAGTACGGATTGCTGATCGCCGACACGGCGAGCCCGATGGACCGGGTGCGGGAGGTCACCAGGGAACGGGCGAGTGTGTTCGGTGTGTAGCCCAGCTCGTCGACGGCGTCGAGCACCGCCCTCCGGGTGCGGGGCAGCACCGGACGGGTGTCGTTGAGCACATGCGAGACGGTCGCGACGGACACACCTGCGCTCCGTGCGACATCGGCCATGGTTGCCATCGCGTCTCCCCCCTCGGGTCCCCTGGCCGGGACCGTATCTCATGTCAGGGTAGGGCGTAAACGTTTGCGTAAACGCTTACGTGCCCGTGTGGGCCTCCTGTACTCGACCCCGGCGGAAGGGCGAAGGACCGCTGCCGGTATCGTTCGAGATGCCCGCCGCTGCGGCGAGCACGGCTCTGACCTGTGGAGATCTCATGTCCACCCGCCCCTCAGCGACCCGTCGCACCGTCCTTCGCGGGGCCGCTCTCACCCCGGTCGCCGGGTTGGGCCTCGCGGCCTGTTCGCCGGGGGGCGGCGCGACGCCCACCACGCCCACCGCGCCGGTCACGCTGGGAGCCGAGAGCGAGGTCCCCAAGGGCGGCGCGAAGCTGTACCAGGACCAGAACGTCGTGGTCAGCCGTGCCGAGGACGGTTCCCTGAAGGCGTACAGCTCGCTGTGCACGCACGCCGGGTGCGCCATCAACAAACTCTCGGGCACGACGCTCGTCTGCCCTTGTCACGGCAGCCGGTTCGACGCCAGCACGGGCAAGGTCACACAGTCTCCTGCTGTCGCGCCGCTGCAGGAGCTGTCCGTCGAGGTGAAGGACGGCAGGATCGTGGCGGGTCCCCCCGTGGCCTGACGGTTCACGGGCCACCGCTCACTCCCACTCCCACCCGATCCCCACGATCCCCGACCGCACCCGTGGCTCCACCAGGTGCACCGAGCGGTGGCGTCCGCTCAGCGCGAGCTCCTGCCGGCCGCTGCGCGGGGCGGCAGCGGAGTGCTGGGTGAACCGGTGGCAGCGCACCGGCAGCGCCTCCTCGTCGAAGCGCACCTGGAGCGCGTACTGGCCGCCCGCGAAACCGAACCCGCGCAGGTACTCGCACGACGCGCCCGCGGTGCCGTCCTCGAAGCCGTAGCGGAAGAGGAAGGTGTCGCCGTTGCGCAGCCGCGTGTCGAAGAGGAACTCGGCGACCAGGATGCCGGTGTCGTGATGCCACCGCACGCGCCCCGTGCGGCAGTTCTCCGTCGCGTGCACGGTGATCCGCTCCGGGGCGCAGCCCAGATCGCCGTGGTGGACGGCCATATAGCGGTCCACACCATCCCTGTGGGCGCGCACTATGTGGTGCGATTCGTGGGCCAGCAGTTCGCGGCGCGCCCCGATGCGGACGTGCTCGTGGTGGCCGATCGTGTGCAGGCCGCCGTCGAGACCGGACCCCAGCTCGGCGAGGAGCCGTTCCAGCACCCCCGACGCCTCCACCAGGGAGCGGTACGAGCGGCCTGGAGGACGGTCCGGTCCGGGGTGCTTGTCGGCTGTGGCCAGCAGCCGGATCAGGGACTCGTCCGGAAGCTGGAGGATCTCCTCCAGGGCACGTACGGCACGTAGGGACTCCGGCCGCTGCGGGCGGCGGGCACCTTGCTGCCAGTAGCTCAGGCTCGTCACGCCGACCCTGACCCCGTACCGCGACAGATGGTGCTGCACACGCTGCAGCGGCAGGCCCCGGGCGGCGATGGCGGCGCGCAGCGCGACGTGGAAGGGCCCGCCGCGCAGGGCCTCCTCCAACTCCGCTGGGACGACGTCCGCATGCTGTGTGCCGTGCCGCATACAGGGGCCTTTCTGTGATCTTGACGACGGCTGGTCAGACCGTTGGCATGGAGTGTCACCGGGAGGCCCGAGGGGGGTGCGGGGTCGTTCACAAACGAACCTCGCCGGTCACAGCCCGAAGTTCCACCGCATTGAAGCGTGTTGACCAAGCCCCGACAACACCTGATGCCCAACCTCCTGACTTCACTCCCGGTGATCGCCGTCGCGGGGCAGGGGCCCGGGACCGCGCAGGGCGCGCGCTTCCACGGGGGCGCGGGCGCGCGACGTGCGCCGGGAGGCCGCGTGCTCGGCGCTCGCGGGGCCGGACGGGCTCGGACGGGCTCGGACGGGGGCGGTGCCGGGGCGATGCCGGGGCGGTGCCGGGCCGCGGGCGACCCGGGCCCCGGGACCTCCTGGTGCGGGGCCCCACCCGGCCGCCGCGCCGGAGATCCGGTACCCGGCCGGCCCCGTGCCAGGGCCCCCGTGCCAGGGACTCCGTGCCAGGGACTCCGTGCCACGGTCCCGGGGCCGGCCGGACACGCTGCGGCCTGCCCGCCTGCCCGCCTGCCCGCCTGCCCGCCTGCCCGCCTGCCCGCCTGCCCGCCCGACCCCCGGCGCACGTCGCCTTCGACGTCCCCCGTGGACCCCGCCGGGCCCTGTCCGCACACGCGCCGCGCTGTCGGTTCCCGACAGTAGGGTGTGAGACATGGCCGACCCCTCCAGCTACCGCCCCAGGCCGGGAGAGATCCCGGACTCGCCCGGGGTCTACAGGTTCCGGGACGAGCACCGCCGGGTGATCTACGTCGGAAAGGCGAAGAGCCTGCGCCAGCGCCTGGCGAATTACTTCCAGGACCTGGCGAACCTCCACCCGCGCACCCGCACCATGGTCACCACGGCCGCGTCCGTGGAGTGGACGGTCGTGTCCACCGAGGTCGAGGCCCTGCAGCTGGAGTACACCTGGATCAAGGAGTTCGACCCCCGGTTCAACGTCAAGTACCGCGACGACAAGAGCTACCCGTACCTCGCGGTGACGATGAACGAGGAGTTCCCGCGTGTGCAGGTGATGCGCGGCCAGAAGCGCAAGGGCGTGCGCTACTTCGGGCCGTACGGGCACGCCTGGGCGATCCGCGACACGGTCGACCTGCTGCTGCGCGTCTTCCCGGTGCGCACCTGCTCGGCCGGCGTCTTCAAGAACGCCGCGCGCACCGGCCGCCCCTGCCTGCTCGGCTACATCGGCAAGTGCTCCGCGCCCTGCGTCGGCCGGATCCCGCCCGAGGACCACCGCGAACTGGCCGAGGACTTCTGCGACTTCATGGCGGGCCGCACGGGGACGTATCTCCGTCGTCTGGAGAAGCAGATGATGCAGGCGGCCGGGGAGATGGAGTACGAGCGGGCCGCCCGCCTGCGTGACGACATCGAGGCACTGAAGAAGGCCATGGAGAAGAGCGCGGTCGTGCTCACCGACGCGACCGACGCCGACCTCGTCGCCGTCGCCGAGGACGAGCTGGAGGCGGCCGTGCAGATCTTCCATGTGCGCGGCGGACGCGTGCGCGGCCAGCGCGGCTGGGTCACCGACAAGGTGGAGGACGTCACCGCCGCCGCCCTCGTCGAGCACGCCCTCCAGCAGCTGTACGGAGAGGAGACGGGGGACTCCGTGCCCAAGGAGGTCCTCGTCCCGGCGCTGCCCGACCCCATAGAGCCCGTCCAGGACTGGCTCACCGGCCGCCGCGGGTCGAACGTGTCGCTGCGCATCCCGCAGCGCGGCGACAAGAAGGCCCTGATGGAGACGGTGCAGCGCAACGCCCAGCAGGCGCTCGCGCTCCACAAGACCAAGCGCGCCTCCGACCTGACGACCCGCTCGCGCGCGCTGGAGGAGATCGCCGGGGCCCTCGGCCTGGACAGCGCCCCGCTCAGGATCGAGTGCTACGACATCTCGCACCTCCAGGGTGAGGACGTCGTGGCCTCCATGGTCGTCTTCGAGGACGGGCTGCAGCGCAAGAGCGAGTACCGCCGCTTCCAGATCAAGGGCTTCGAGGGTCAGGACGACGTCCGGTCCATGCACGAGGTGATCACCCGCCGCTTCAGGCGCTACCTCGCCGAGAAGGAGAAGACGGGGGAGTGGGCCGACGGTGAGCCGGCCGTGGAGGACGACGGACGGCCGAAGCGGTTCGCCTACCCGCCGCAGCTCGTCGTCGTCGACGGCGGGCAGCCGCAGGTCGCGGCCGCCCGGAGGGCCCTGGACGAGCTCGGCATCGACGACATCGCCGTGTGCGGCCTCGCCAAGCGGCTGGAGGAGGTCTGGCTGCCCGGCGAGGACGACCCGGTGGTGCTGCCCCGCACCAGCGAGGGCCTCTATCTGCTGCAGCGCGTCCGCGACGAGGCCCACCGCTTCGCGATCACCTATCAGCGCAGCAAGCGGACCAGGCGCCTGAGGTCCAGCCCCCTGGACGAGGTGCCGGGGCTCGGAGACACGCGCAAACGGGCGCTTATCAAGCACTTCGGCTCGGTGAAGAAGCTGCGATCCGCGACAATCGACCAGATTCAGGAGGTTCCCGGCATCGGCCGCAAGACGGCCGAGACGATCGCCGTGGCCCTTGCCCAGGCGGCCCCGGCCGCGCCCGCCGTGAACACGGCGACTGGAGAGATCATGGAAGAGGAGGAACCCGTGACGACGGCGGGTTCCCCCGGGGAGCCCGTGCCCGCGGGGGCCCCGGACGAACGACGGGGGCAGGAGACATGACCGAGCACGACCAGCACGCGGAAGAACGCACAGCGCAGGACCGGTCCACCCGCACGGAGACGGACCAGGACCGGGCGCGGCAGCAGACGGCCCAGGACAACGGAGCACAGGTGGGTACGGGCACCGAAACGGCCGGGGTCCCCGAGGCGGCCATCCCCGAGCTGGTGATCATCTCCGGCATGTCCGGCGCCGGCCGTTCGACGGCCGCCAAGTGCCTGGAGGACCTCGGCTGGTTCGTCGTCGACAACCTGCCGCCCGCGCTGATCCCCACCATGGTGGAGCTGGGCGCGCGCTCCCAGGGGAACGTCGCGCGGATCGCGGTCGTCGTCGATGTCCGCGGCCGGCGCTTCTTCGACAACCTCCGGGAGTCCCTGGCCGACCTGGAGACGAAGAACGTCACCCGGCGGATCGTCTTCCTGGAGTCCTCCGACGAGGCCCTGGTGCGCCGCTTCGAGTCCGTCCGCCGGCCGCACCCGCTCCAGGGCGACGGACGCATCGTCGACGGCATCGCCGCCGAGCGCGAACTGCTGCGCGAGCTGCGCGGCGACGCCGACCTCGTGATCGACACCTCCAGCCTCAACGTGCACGAGCTGCGGGCCAAGATGGACGCCCAGTTCGCCGGCGAGGAGGAGCCGGAGCTGAGGGCCACCGTCATGTCCTTCGGCTTCAAGTACGGCCTTCCCGTCGACGCCGACCTCGTCGTGGACATGCGCTTCCTGCCGAACCCGCACTGGGTGCCGGAGCTGCGCCCCTACACCGGACTCAACGAGGAGGTCGCGGCGTACGTCTTCAACCAGCCGGGCGCCAAGGAGTTCCTCGACCGCTACGCCGAACTGCTGCAGTTGGTCGCAGCCGGCTACCGCCGAGAGGGCAAGCGTTATGTGACCATCGCGGTGGGCTGCACCGGTGGCAAGCACCGCTCCGTCGCCATGTCCGAGAAGCTCGCCGCCCGCCTGGCCGCCGAAGGTGTGGAGACCGTGGTCGTGCACCGGGACATGGGGCGCGAGTGACCGGACGTACTCTGCGGCTGAGCAGGCTGCGCCGGGTGGTGCCCGAGGGCCGCGGCGGCCGGGCGCGCCGCCGCGGCGCCCAGCCGAAGGTGGTCGCCCTCGGCGGCGGCATGGGGCTGTCCGCCTCGCTCGCCGCGCTGCGCCGGATCACCGGTGACCTCACCGCGGTCGTCACCGTCGCCGACGACGGCGGCTCCAGCGGCCGGCTGCGCGACGAACTCGGCGTGCTCCCGCCCGGCGACCTGCGCAAGGCGCTGGCCGCGCTGTGCGGGGACGACGACTGGGGCCAGACCTGGTCCAGGGTCATCCAGCACCGCTTCCAGTCCCAGGGCGACCTGCACGACCACGCCGTCGGCAACCTGCTGATCGTGGCCCTGTGGGAGCAACTCGGAGACCATGTGCAGGCGCTGGACCTGGTCGGCAGGCTCCTGGGCGCACACGGCCGCGTCCTGCCCATGTCCGCCGTCCCCCTGGAGCTCCAGGCGCTCGTCAAGGGCCATGACCCGGAGCACCCGGACGAGATCGGCACCGTACGGGGGCAGGCGACGGTCGCGCTCACCCGCGGCGAGGTGCAGTCGGTCCACCTGGTGCCGAACGACCCGCCCGCCGTGCCCGAGGCCGTCGCCGCGGTCCTGGACGCCGACTGGGTGGTGCTCGGCCCCGGATCCTGGTTCTCCTCGGTCATTCCGCATCTGCTGGTGCCCGAACTGCTGGACGCCCTCACCGAGACGAAGGCACGCCGGGTACTCTCCCTGAACCTCGCCCCGCAGCCCGGAGAGACCGAGGGCTTCTCCCCGCAGCGTCATTTGGAGGTTTTGGGACGACACGCCCCTAAACTCGCCCTGGACGTAGTGCTGGCCGACGAGGCCGCCGTGCCCGATCGCGCCTTGCTCAACGAGGCCGCCCAGCGGTTCGGCGCCGCGGTCGAGCTGGCGCCGGTGGCCCGTACCGACGGAACCCCGCGGCACGACCCGGAGCTGTTGGCCGCCGCGTACGACCGTATTTTTCGGATGCATGGAAGGATCGGCCCATGGCGATGACGGCAGCGGTGAAGGACGAGATCTCCCGGCTACCCGTCACGCGGACCTGCTGCAGAAAGTCGGAGGTCTCGGCGATCCTGCGGTTCGCGGGCGGGCTGCACCTGGTCAGCGGCCGCATCGTGATCGAGGCGGAGCTGGACACGGCGATGGCGGCCAGGCGTCTCAAGCGGGACATCCTGGAGATCTTCGGGCATGGTTCCGAGCTGATCGTGATGGCGCCGGGCGGTCTGCGCCGCGGCTCCCGCTATGTGGTGCGCGTGGTCGCGGGCGGTGACCAGCTGGCCCGTCAGACGGGCCTCGTCGACGGGCGGGGCCGCCCGATCCGCGGCCTGCCCCCGCAGGTGGTCTCGGGGGCCACCTGCGACGCCGAGGCGGCCTGGCGCGGCGCGTTCCTGGCGCACGGCTCGCTGACGGAACCGGGCCGCTCGTCCTCCCTGGAGGTGACCTGCCCGGGCCCGGAGGCCGCACTCGCCCTGGTCGGCGCCGCCCGCCGCCTGTCGATCGCGGCGAAGGCGCGCGAGGTACGGGGCGTGGACCGGGTGGTGGTGCGGGACGGGGACGCGATCGGCGCTCTGCTCACCCGCCTCGGCGCACACGAGTCCGTGCTGGCCTGGGAGGAGCGGCGGATGCGCCGCGAGGTCCGCGCCACGGCCAACCGCCTCGCCAACTTCGACGACGCCAATCTGCGCCGGTCGGCGCGCGCGGCCGTCGCCGCCGGCGCGCGGGTCGCCCGCGCACTGGAGATCCTCGGCGACGAGGTGCCCGAGCACCTCGCGGCCGCGGGGCGCCTGCGGATGGAGCACAAGCAGGCATCCCTGGAGGAACTGGGCGCCCTCGCCGATCCGCCGCTGACCAAGGACGCGGTCGCGGGCCGTATCCGCCGACTGCTGGCGATGGCGGACAAGCGTGCCGCGGACCTCGGTATCCCGGGTACGGAGTCCAACCTCACGGAGGAGATGGCGGACAACCTGGCGGGGTGAGGCAGGAGGTCTCAATACGCCGGTGCGGACGCTCATATGGAGCATCGCACCGGCGTTGCGCCGTCCATGGAGCGACCTTGACCCGATCATGAATCGTCATGAACCTGGCATTTGCTCGCCGTCGTGGCGAATCACCGCTAGGGGGGCCATGAGGCACGGAGCGAGATCGATCCTCGCTGTCGGCGCGCTCCTGCTCGGCGGGGCGGGTTCGCTGCCCGTCGCCCAGGCGCAGACGGGCGGTTCCGCCCGGCCCGCCGCGGACGGGGACACGGAAGTCAGGGTCTTCCGCGCGGAGGTCACCCGGAAGCAGTTACCCCTGCTGTTCGAGGCCGGACAGGACGCAACTGAACTCGGCGCGCAGGTGACCGGCAGCGGCAGGACAGCCGTCGAGGCCTATCTGACCGGCCCGCAGGCCCAGAAGCTCCAGAAGCAGGGTGTCGCCCTCACCGAGCGCACCCTCTCGGCCCGGGCCGAGAGGCGGGTCACGAACGCGGCCCAGGGAGTGTTCCGTCCATACGGCGCAAAGGGCGGCCTGAAGGAGGAGATCGTCCGGACCGGCAGGGCCCACCCCGGCCTCACCGTCGTCTCCATCGGCAGGACCGTCGACGGCCAGGACATCCTCGCAATCAAACTGACCAGGAACGCGCGGACCTCGGGGGACGGTTCCAAGCCCTCCGTGCTGTACGTGTCCAACCAGCACGCCCGTGAGTGGATCACGCCGGAGATGACCCGCCGGCTGATGCACCACTACCTGGACCACTACGCCACCGACCGGCGCATCAAGAAGATCGTCGACTCGACCGAGCTGTGGTTCGTCCTCTCGGCCAACCCGGACGGCTACGACTACACCTTCAAGGGCGCCGGCACCCGTCTGTGGCGCAAGAACCTGCGCGACGTCGACGGCGACGGCGCCATCACCGTCGCCGACGGCGTCGACCTCAACCGCAACTTCGCCTACAAGTGGGGCTACGACGACGAGGGTTCCTCTCCGCTCCCCACCAGCGAGACCTATAGAGGGCCCGGCCCGGAGTCGGAGCCGGAGACCCGGGCGCTCGACAACCTGGAGAAGCGCATCGGGTTCACGTACGGCATCAACTACCACTCCGCCGCCGAACTCCTGCTCTACGGCGTCGGCTGGCAGGTCGCCACGCCGACCCCGGACGACGTGCTCTACGAGGCTCTCGCCGGCACCCCCGACAACCCGGCCGTTCCCGGCTATCACTCCCAGGTCTCCTCGGAGCTGTACACCACCAACGGTGAGGCCGACGGCCACGCGTCGAACGTCAACGGCATGGCGATGTTCACGCCCGAGATGTCGACCTGTCAGACCGCCTCGGACAGCGACCCGAACGACGCCTGGAACGCGGCCGACTGCCAGTCGGTCTTCAACTTCCCCGACGACGAGAAGCTGATCGAGCGGGAGTTCGAGAAGAACATCCCGTTCGCCCTCTCCGTCGCCGAGACGGCGTCCCACCCCGACCGGCCGTCCTCCCCGGTCGGCATCGACGCGCCGGACTTCACCCCGGCCGCGTTCCCGGCGTCGTACGCGCGCGGGGCGGACCAGGAGGTCTCGGTCGTCGCGCGCAAGTCGCTACGCCACAAGGGGCTCCGGTACCGGATCGACGGCGGCCCCGTCCGAGAGCGGACGCTCAGGCCCTGGAAGGGCGGCACGACGTACGGGGGTGGCGACAACCTCTACTTCGACGAGTACCGTGCCGCGGTCGAGGGGGCCGACCCGGGCGACAGGGTGGAGGTCTGGTTCACGGGCCGCACCCGGAGCGGCGGGGCGACCTCCAGTGCTCACTTCACCTACACCGTGGCCGAGCGGCCCGCGGCCGACACCCTGGTGGTCGCCGAGGAGGGTGCCGAGGCCGCGTGGGCGCAGACCTACGTCGACGCCCTGAGGGCGGCCGGCCGCAGAGCCGCCGTCTGGGACGTCGCCACCCAGGGCGCGCCCGACGCGCTCGGGGTGCTCGACCACTTCAGGACCGTCGTCCACTACTCGGGCGTGAACGGTCCCGGCAACCCCACCCAACTCCAGCTGCGCGCCTTCCTCAACGAGGGCGGCCGCCTGATCGAGGCGGGGGAGCAGGCCGGCGGCAGCGTCGACCTCGGCGACGGCACCCCCTCGGACGACTTCGGCCAGTACTACCTGGGCGCCTACTCGCGCACGTCGACCCTGGGGGCCACCGGCTTCACCGGGTCCGGCGGGCTCGACGGCCTCACCGCGGTGCTGGCCGGCGCGCCCGGCAACCCGCTGGACAAGGCGGGCTCCTACGGCGTGACCTCGGACGAGCTGGCCGTCGGCACGTACCCCCAGTTCGCGAGCGCGGGGGCGGGCCGGTTCACCGGGACGGCCAACCCGTACGAGCCCTACGCGGGCTCGTACATGGCCGCGGCCGCGCACACCGACAACGCCTACAAGCGGCTCACCCGCACGATCGACCTCACCCGGGTGAGCGCGGCCGACAAGCCCACGCTGCGCGCCCAGCTGCTGTGGGACACCGAGCCCGGATACGACCACGCCGTGGTGGAGGCCCACACGGCCGGGGCCGACGACTGGACCACGCTGCCGGAGGCCGGCGGCGCCACCCGGGACGCCGTGCCGACGGACTGCGAGGCCCAATTCCTCATCGGCGAACACCCCTGGCTCAAGCACTACCTGACCGTGGCGGCGAGCGGCTGCGCCGCGACCGGCACCACCGGCGCCTGGCACAGCCTCACCGGTGCCTCGGACGGCTGGCAGCAGGTGAACTTCGACCTGAGCGCGTACGCGGGGAAGAAGGCCGAGATCTCGCTGAGCTGCATCACCGACCCGGGCACCGGCGGCCACGGCCTCCTCGTCGACGA
This sequence comes from Streptomyces caeni, assembly GCF_042678285.1. Taxonomy (NCBI): domain Bacteria; kingdom Bacillati; phylum Actinomycetota; class Actinomycetes; order Kitasatosporales; family Streptomycetaceae; genus Streptomyces; species Streptomyces caeni. The sequence goes on along the minus strand of NZ_JBHUDX010000046.1, from coordinate 172,426 downwards.
CGCCTCCCTCGTCGTCGGCGGCACGGCCACGGAGACCGAGGGCTTCGAGGCGTCCCTGGGCGCGTGGAGCGTGGCCGGGCCGCCCGCGGGGAGCCCGGCCGTCCTCAAGGACTTCTCACGCACAAGGGAGTTGTTCACGACCTACGGTGCGGTCACCACGGACCGCACCGTGCTGCTGGGCTTCGGACTGGAGCAGGCCGCCTCGGCGGCCGACCGGTCGGCACTGGTCCGGAAGGCGCTCGCCGCGCTCGGCGGCTGACCCCGGGCGGTCAACGGCGGGTGGCTCCCTGTCGCCGGAAGGAGTGATGGGGTCGTTGGACCCGGGCGGAAGGAGTGATGGGGCCGTTGGGCCCGGGCGGTCCGTACCCCTACCGGTGGGTACGGGCCGCACTGCCGGGTACGGGCCGTATGGATGTCACTTCGGGGGCCTCAGCGGGGTAGGGTCGTAGGCGGTCGGGGACATCACATCCAGCTCGCCGGCGTCGACAGCCGGCGTACCAACGAGGAGATCGGTTCGTGACGATCCGCGTAGGCATCAACGGCTTCGGCCGCATCGGTCGTAACTACTTCCGCGCGCTGCTGGAACAGGGTGCAGACATCGAGATCGTGGCTGTCAACGACCTCGGTGACACCGCGACCACCGCTCACCTGCTGAAGTACGACACGATCCTTGGCCGCCTCAAGCAGGAGGTCTCCCACACCGCCGACACGATCACCGTCGACGGCAAGACCATCAAGGTCCTCTCCGAGCGCAACCCCGCCGACATCCCGTGGGGTGAGCTGGGCGTCGACATCGTCATCGAGTCGACGGGCATCTTCACGAAGAAGGACGACGCCGCCAAGCACCTCGCCGGTGGTGCGAAGAAGGTCATCATCTCGGCTCCGGCCAAGGATGAGGACGTCACCATCGTCATGGGTGTCAACCAGGACCAGTACGACCCGGCGAACCACCACGTCATCTCCAACGCCTCCTGCACCACCAACTGCGTGGCGCCGATGGCGAAGGTGCTCGACGAGAACTTCGGCATCGTCAAGGGCCTGATGACCACGGTGCACGCGTACACGAACGACCAGCGCATCCTGGACTTCCCGCACAAGGACCTGCGCCGGGCGCGTGCCGCGGCCGAGAACATCATTCCGACCACCACCGGTGCCGCGAAGGCCACCGCCCTGGTCCTGCCGCAGCTCAAGGGCAAGCTGGACGGCATCGCCATGCGCGTCCCGGTCCCGACCGGCTCCGTCACCGACCTGGTCGTCGAGCTCAGCCGTGAGGTCACCAAGGAAGAGGTCAACGCCGCCTTCCAGAAGGCCGCCGAGGGTGAGCTCAAGGGCCTCCTCGACTACACCGAGGACCCGATCGTGTCCTCCGACATCGTCAGCGCCCCGGTGTCCTGCACCTTCGACTCCTCCCTGACCATGGTCCAGGAGGGCAAGAACGTGAAGGTCATCGGCTGGTACGACAACGAGTGGGGCTACTCCAACCGCCTCGTCGACCTGACCGTCTTCGTCGGCAGCCAGCTCTGATCGCCGAAACAGGCACGTCGATGTGAGAACAGGGCTCGGGCAGCGCACCGTCGCGCCGCCCGGGCCCTGACTCGCGTACAGCGAGCCCCGGCTCGCGTGCCGACCGATCGGCCCTCGTACGATCAAGAGCCCTTCCCCTGGAGCAACCCTTATGAAGACGATCGACGAACTCCTCTCCGAAGGAGTGGACACCAAGCGGGTCTTCGTCCGCGCCGACCTGAACGTCCCGCTGGCGGACGGCGCCATCACCGACGACGGCCGTATCCGCGCGGTCCTGCCCACCGTGAAGGCCCTCGCCGACGCGGGCGCGAGGGTGATCGTGGCCTCGCACCTGGGCCGCCCCAAGGGCGCCCCGGACCCGGCCTTCTCGCTGCGGCCGGCCGCCGAACGCCTCGGTGAACTGCTGGGCGCGCCCGTGGCGTTCGCCCAGGACACCGTCGGCCCCGCCGCCCACGACGCCGTGGACGGCCTGCGGCCCGGCCAGGTCGCGGTCATCGAGAACCTGCGCTTCAACCCCGGCGAGACCTCCAAGGACGACGCCGAGCGCGGCGAGTTCGCCGGCCGGCTCGCCGCCCTCGCCGACGTGTACGTGGGCGACGGCTTCGGCGCCGTGCACCGCAAGCACGCCTCCGTGTACGATCTGCCGGCCCGTCTGCCGCACTACGTCGGCTCCCTCATCGCCACCGAGGTCGGCGTACTGAAGAAGCTCACCGAGGACGTCCGGCGGCCGTACGTCGTCGCGCTGGGCGGCGCCAAGGTCTCCGACAAGCTGGCCGTCATCGACGAGCTGCTCGGCAAGGCGGACCGGCTGCTCATCGGCGGCGGCATGGCCTACACCTTCCTCAAGGCCAAGGGCTACGAGGTCGGCAGGTCCCTTCTCCAGGAGGACCAGATCCCGGCCGTCACCGAGTACATCGCGCGGGCCGAGAAGACCGGCGTCGAGCTGGTGCTGCCCGTCGACGCGCTGGTCTCGCACGACTTCCCGGACCTGAGGGCCAAGGCCCCGGCGCACCCGACGGTGGTTGCCGCCGACTCCATTCCGGCCGACCAGGAGGGCCTGGACATCGGTCCGGAGACCCGCAAGCTGTACGCCTCGAAGCTCGCCGACGCGGCCACCGTCTTCTGGAACGGTCCCATGGGCGTCTTCGAGCACCCCGACTACGCCGAGGGCACCAGGGCCGTCGCCCAGGCGCTCGTCGACTCCCCGGGCTACACCGTGGTCGGCGGCGGCGACTCCGCCGCGGCCGTCCGCATCCTGGGCTTCGACGAGTCGGCATTCGGCCACATCTCGACCGGCGGTGGCGCCTCCCTCGAATACCTCGAGGGCAAGACGCTCCCCGGCCTCGCCGCACTGGAGGACTGAACCTCGATGAGCACTCGCATGCCGCTGATGGCGGGCAACTGGAAGATGAACCTCAACCACCTCGAGGCCATCGCCCACGTCCAGAAGCTCGCCTTCGCCCTGGCGGACAAGGACTACGAGGCCGTCGAGGTCGCCGTCCTGCCGCCCTTCACCGACCTGCGCTCCGTGCAGACCCTGGTCGACGGCGACAAGCTCAGGATCAAGTACGGCGCCCAGGACCTCTCGGCGCACGACTCCGGCGCCTACACCGGCGAGATCTCCGGCCCGCTGCTGGCCAAGCTGAAGTGCACGTATGTGGTCATCGGGCACTCCGAGCGGCGGCAGTACCACCGGGAGACCGACGAGCTCGTGAACGCCAAGGTCAAGGCCGCCTTCAAACACGGCCTGACCCCGATCATGTGCGTGGGCGAGGAACTGGAGGTCCGCGACGCGGGCAACCACGTCACGCACACGCTCGCCCAGGTCGAGGGCGGTCTGAAGGACCTGCCGGCCGAGCAGGTCGAGTCGATCGTGATCGCGTACGAGCCCGTCTGGGCCATCGGCACCGGCAAGGTCTGCGGTGCCGACGACGCGCAGGAGGTCTGTGCGGCCGTCCGAGGCAAGATCGCCGAGCTGTACACACAGGACGTGGCCGACAAGGTCCGGATCCAGTACGGCGGCTCGGTGAAGGCCGGGAACGTCGCCGAGATCATGGCCAAGCCGGACATCGACGGTGCCCTGGTCGGCGGCGCCTCACTGGATGCCGACGAGTTCGTCAGGATCGTCCGCTTCCGCGATCAGTGAGTGTGACGTAGGCGCGATACGTCGTACTCTTGCGGGGCCGGTACTCAGCCCGTGGAACGTGAAGTTTCAACAAGAGGTCCGGCCCCGTCGTCCATCCGACTCCGAGGAAGTTGGTCCAGCCGTGGTTTTGGGGTTCTCGATCGCCCTGATCGTCTTCAGCCTGCTGCTGATGCTGCTCGTGCTGATGCACAAGGGGAAGGGCGGCGGCCTCTCCGACATGTTCGGTGGCGGCATGCAGTCCTCCGTCGGCGGCTCCTCGGTCGCCGAGCGCAACCTCGACCGGATCACCATCGTGGTCGGTCTGCTCTGGTTTGCGTGCATCGTGGTGCTCGGCATTCTGATGAAGATCAACAAGTAGGGTCTGCCGTATCACGGCAAACCTCACATTGAGTACGTGGCGCCCCATGTTCGGTACGGGTCTTCGGACGCGGCCTATCATGGGGCGTGCGTCTGGGGGCGGGGGTAACTCCCATCACTGGACGCGCGTTGGGCCTTACGTAGACTGATGCGCTCGCAGCGAAACGAAACGCCGACTCGCTTCGCGGCACCATTACGCAGGGAGTTACGACCGTGGCAAGTGGCAACGCGATCCGAGGAAGCCGGGTCGGGGCGGGGCCGATGGGCGAGGCCGAGCGCGGCGAGTCCGCGCCGCGTCTGCGCGTCTCCTTCTGGTGCTCCAACGGGCACGAGACGCAGCCGAGCTTCGCCAGCGACGCGCAGGTTCCCGACACCTGGGACTGCCCGCGCTGCGGCTTTCCGGCCGGACAGGACCGGGACAACCCGCCGGACCCTCCGCGCACCGAGCCCTACAAGACGCACCTCGCCTATGTGCGGGAGCGGCGCAGCGACGCGGACGGCGAGGCGATCCTCGCGGAGGCGCTCGCCAAACTGCGGGGCGAAATCTAGACGTTGCGATCCGGCCGGACACCGAAGGGTGGCTGGCCGCAGCCGCTTTCCGGGCCCGATGACGGCCGCTTCGCGCCGACTGTCAGTGCCGCCCCCTACGGTGTGCATCGACGCATCGTGAGGGGGAGCCGTGGCGACGATCGAGACCGTGGGTGTCCGTGCGCCCGGGTGGCGCGGGGGATTCGGGCGGCTGTGGACCGCCGCCGTGGTCTCCCGGTTCGGGGACGCCTTACGGACCGCCGCGCTGCCCCTGCTCGCCGTACGCCTCACGGACGACCCGCTCGCCGTCGCCTCCGTCACCGCCTGCGGCTACGTCCCCTGGCTGCTCTTCGGTCTGCTCGGCGGGGCCGTGGCGGACCGGGTCGACCAGCGGCGGGCGATGTGGGCCGTGGACACCGTGCGCGGCCTGGTCGTGGCCTGTTTCGCGCTGGCCGTCGCGCTGGGGCACGCGTCGGTCCCGCTGCTGCTCGCCCTGGCCTTCTCGCTCACCAGCCTCCAGACGCTCTTCGACAACGCCTCCACGGCGCTGCTGCCCTCCCTGGTGGACCCTGAGGCCCTGGGCGGCGCCAATGCCCGGCTGATGACCGGGCAGCAGGTCGCGGGCGGCCTGCTCGCGGGCCCTTGTGTGCCGCTGCTGCTGGCGGCCGGGGCGTACATGCCGTTCGCGGCCGACGCCGGTACGTACCTGCTGGCCGCCGCCCTCGTGGCCTCCCTGCGGACACGACCGCCCGAGCGGGAGCCGAGCCCGGCCGGCAGCACCCTCCGGGCCGAGATCGGCGACGGGCTGCGGGCGCTGCGGCGCGACCGGGTGCTGCGGGCGGTGTGCGCCGCCACCCTGCTGTGCAACATCGGGATGGGTGCCCTGATCGGGACGCTGGTGCTGCAGGTGACGGGCTGGCTGCACGCGGGCAGCGCGGGATACGCGGCCGCGATGACGGCGTACGCGGCGGGCAGCCTCGCCGGCGGCTTCCTGGCCCAGCGGATCGCACGCCGTACCGGACGGGCCCGCGCCCTGCTCGTGGCCGGGAGCGTCCAGACGTCGTCCCTGCTGCTCATGGGAACCGTGCGGCACCTCGGCGCGCTGCTGGCGGGCATGCTGCTGCTGGGCGCCATGGGCATGGTGTGGAACGTCAACCAGATCACACTGATGCAGAGCCGCAGCCCCGCCTCCATGGTGGGCCGCATCGCCTCCGCGTTCCGCACCGCCTCGACCTCGGGAGCCCCGCTCGGCGCCCTCCTCGGCGGGGCCGTGGCGCGGATGTACGGGCTCAACGGGCCCGCGCTGCTGACGGCCGTCCTCTTCGCACTCGCCGTCACCTCGTTGATAACCGCGCGCGAGCCGGACGTACCTGTGGGTGCGCCGCGGGCCGGCGCGACGACGGGTCGCCCCACGCCCTGATCAACTAGGTTGGGTCGGCAGCGGGGCGAGGTACGCAGCAGTACAGGCGAGGAAGAAGGCTGAAGTCCGAGATGAACGCAGACAGCCGTACCAGGCTCGACCGGACGCCCGAGTGGACCGCTCTGGCCGAGCACCGCGAGGAACTCGGCGAGGTGCACCTGCGCGACCTGTTCGCGGCTGAGCCCGGGCGTGGCAGCGGGTACGTCCTGCAGGTCGGGGACCTCCACGTCGACTACTCCAAGCACCTGGTCACCGACGAGACGCTGCGGCTGCTGCGCGAGCTGGCGGCCGCGAGGGACGTCGTCGGCCTCCGGGACGCCATGCTGCGCGGTGACAGGATCAACACGACCGAGAACCGCGCGGTCCTGCACACCGCGCTGCGCGCCCCGCGGAACGCGGTGATCGAGGTGGACGGGGAGAACGTCGTGCCCCGGGTGCACGCCGTGCTCGACAAGATGGCCGGCTTCGCCGGCCGGATCCGCTCGGGGGAGTGGACCGGGCACACCGGCAGGCGCATCAAGAACGTGATCAACGTCGGCATCGGCGGCTCCGACCTGGGCCCGGCGATGGCCTACGAGGCGCTGCGCTCCTGCACCGACCGCGATCTGACGGTCCGTTTCGTGTCGAACGTGGACGGCGCCGACCTGTACGAGGCCGTACGGGACCTGGACGCGGCCGAGACGCTGTTCGTCATCGCCTCGAAGACGTTCACGACGATCGAGACGATCACCAACGCGACCTCGGCCCGCGCCTGGCTGCTCGACCAGCTGAAGGCCGGCCAGGAGGCGGTCGCCCGGCACTTCGTCGCCCTGTCGACGAACGCCGGGAAGGTCGCCGAGTTCGGCATCGACCCGGACAACATGTTCGAGTTCTGGGACTGGGTGGGCGGCCGCTACTCGTACGACTCGGCGATCGGCCTGTCTCTGATGATCGCCATCGGCCCCGACCGCTTCCGGGAGATGCTCGACGGCTTCCGCATCGTCGACGAGCACTTCCGCACCGCGCCCGCCGAGTCCAATGTGCCGCTGCTGCTGGGCCTGCTGGGCATCTGGTACGGCAACTTCCACGACGCCCAGTCGCACGCCGTCCTGCCGTACTCGCACTACCTGTCCAGGTTCACCGCCTATCTCCAGCAGCTGGACATGGAGTCCAACGGCAAGTCGGTGGACCGCGACGGGCACCCGGTGGAGTGGCAGACCGGGCCCGTGGTGTGGGGCACCCCGGGCACCAACGGGCAGCACGCCTATTACCAGCTCATCCACCAGGGCACCAAACTGATCCCGGCCGACTTCATCGGCTTCGCCGAACCGGTCGCCGACCTCGCCCCCGGACTGGTCGCCCAGCACGACCTGCTGATGGCCAACTTCTTCGCCCAGACCCAGGCGCTGGCCTTCGGCAAGACCCCGGACGAGGTGCGCGCCGAGGGCGTGCCCGAGGAACTGGTGGCGCACAAGACGTTCAGGGGCAACCACCCGACGACCACGATCCTCGCCAGGGAACTCACCCCGTCGGTGCTCGGCCAGCTCATCGCCCTCTACGAGCACAAGGTGTTCGTTCAGGGCGCGATCTGGCACATCGACTCCTTCGACCAGTGGGGCGTCGAACTCGGCAAGGTCCTCGCCAAGCGGATCGAGCCCGCGCTGACCGATGGCACCGACATCCCGGGCCTCGACGAGTCCACCAAGGCCCTCGTCGCCAAGTACCGCGCGCTGCGCGGCCGTTAGCGGTCACGGCATGGGGGAGGCGGACGGCAGGGGGCTGTCCGCCTCCGTAGACTTCCCCGGCGATCACGACGGCTGACGGGGGAGCGGAAGTGGCCGGTCCGCGCGGGCGATGGCTTGGCGAGAGGCTGACGCCGAGCGCCGGTGCGGTCGCGGCCGTACGGCAATCCGTACGCGCCGGGTCCGGCCCATCCGCACGGCCAGGGCGCCCCCTACGGCCATCCGCAGCCCCCGGCGCCACCGTCCCGTACGATCCGCGGCCGCCGTACCTGCCCCAGAACGGCACGGCCCCGGCCCCCACGCCGGCTGATCCGCGGCGGCCGGCCTCGGGTCCGCCGGATCGCCACACTCAGGCCACCACACTCAGGCCACCGCGCTCAGGGTGTCCGCGAGCCGGCGCCGTGCCGAGCGGGCCGCGGGCAGGGCGGCGAGGGCGGCGGCGCCCAGCACGGCGGCGGCCCCGAACAGCAGCAGCAGGACCGGGGACGGCCCCTGGGCCAGCCCCGCGCCGATACCGCTGGAGCGGCCCTGGGCGTCGATCAGCCAGTGGGCGAGAGGGATCCCGAGCGCCACACCGACGGCGACCGAGGCCAGCGCGGTGCAGGCGGTGGACATGACGGTGATCGCGGTGATCTGCCGCGGGGACAGACCGATCGCCTTGAGGGCGAGCAGATCCCGCTCGCCCTCGCGGACGGTGCCGCCGATCGCGGTCAGCAGCTCGATCAGCCCGATGAGCGCGAGGACGGCGATCAGCCCCGCGACGACTCCGCGCAGCGGCGACAGCCCGTCCGCCGGATTCGTCACGGGATGCACGTCGAGGCGCCCGTGGGCGGCCGCGGCCAGCTCGCCGGCGACCTCGTGCGGATCGGCGCCCGGCCGCAGCCGCAGCTGGTAGAGGGTGGGACGCAGCCGGGGGTCGTTCTCGCGGAGGGTGTCGAGCGAGGTGGAGATGACCCGCCCGGCGTTCTCCGGCTCGATGCTGCGGCCCACGATGTGCAGGATCTGCGGCTGGTCGCCCACCGTCATGCGCACCCAGTCGCCGACGCCCACATGCAGCAGGTCGAGCAGCCCCTGGCCGGCCACCGCCTCGTCGGGACCCAGCGGGGCGCGTCCGTCGGCCAGGGCGTAGGGGTAGGGGTCCTGGCGGGTGCCCAGGCCGCGCAGGGCGATCGTTGCCGTCTGGCCCGGCACGAGGGCCGCCACCTCGACCCCCGGGTAGGCCGCGGCGACCTGCGGACTGCCGGCCAGCAGGGAACGGGTGGCCGTGTCACCGAGACCGCCGTCGGGGCGCACGGTGAGGGCGGCCGGCAGACCGACCTGCTCGGGACTGCGGTGGAAGCGGTCGATGGTGGTCCACGCGCTCATCGCCACCACGATCAGCAGCAGCGGCAGCGCCAGCCGGGCGACCGTGGCCAGCGAACGGGGACGACGCGTGAACGCCTGGTGCCAGCCCAGGACCAGCGCGGGCGGCAGCCGCAGACCGAGGGCCCTGCGCGCCACACCCGACAGACGCCCGCCGACCGGTGCCGTGGGCCGCGGCACCGGCACCGGAGGCACCCGCCCCGCCCGCCAGGCCGCGAGCCCCGTGGTCGCGGCGATGAACAGCACGGCTCCCACCGGCACCGCGAACAGCGCCACCGTGTGGTCCGGCAGCCCCTGCCACACTCCGACCGCGTCGCCGAGCCGCCCCGGGATCCGGCGGCCCAGACCCTGCGTGACGGCAGCGGCGGCCACCGCGCCCAGCAGTGCGTAGGCGACGTGCTGGAGCAGGAAGATCCGCACGACCTGGCCGGGAGTGAAACCGATCGCCTTCAGCACCGAGATGTCCCGCAGATGCCCGCGGATGCGGGTGCCGATGGCCCCGTGCACCGCGAATGCGGCGGCGATCAGTGAGCCCAGGCCGAACAGGCCCAGCACCTGGCCCAGCAGCCGGTTGTCGCCCTGTGCCTCGGACCGGGCCTGCCGCCAGGTGGAGACCTCGTCGACCGCGCCGGCGCCCAGCAGGGTCACGGCCCGCTGGACTGCGTAGTCGGTGTCGCCGGGGTCGGTCAGACGCAGCCCGGTCACCTGGCCGCCGGGGTTGCGCACGGCGGACGGCAGCGCCCAGACGAGCCCCGGCTGTTCCCCGGGGCTGTAGCGGGGCTCGGCGCTGTCGGCGATGCCGAGGACGGTCAGGGTCCGGGCCGTGCCGGGCAGCGTCAGTGTGTCGCCGGGCTCGGCCAGCAGTGCCCGGGCGAGCCGGCTCTCCAAAACCACGCCATTGGGGTGGGCGGGGTCGAGCCAGCGGCCGGAGGTGAGCAGGGGGCGGCCGACGGAGGGCGGACGGGGGGTGCCGCGCAGTTCGACGGAGGCGCGGGTGCCCCGTGAGACGACCGTGGTGGACTCGGTGGGGTAGGGGCCGGCGACGGCCTCGACGCTGTCCAGGACGGTGAGCCGGCGGGTGTCGGCCGAGGGGCCGGTGTGGATCCAGACGTGGGCGCCGTGTGCCTGAGCGAAGACCCGCTGCCAGGGGTTGGTCGCATAGCCGAACAGGGCTGTGGCCAGCAGCAGTGAGGCGACGACGCCGGCGGTGGCGAGCACGATGAACAGCGCCTCGCCACGGTGCGTCCGCAGATCGGAGTGCGCCCAGCGCAGGGTGGCTCGCACCGGCCTCAGCCCCTCGGCCCGCGCGGGGCGCGGCGGGGGCGCGGCGCGAGTTCCGGCCGCCCCGTGCGGCGGTCCGTCGGCAGCTGGTCGTCCACCGCAGTCAGTCCTTCAGCTCCAGCACACCCGAGATCCCCGGACCCCGCGACGGCCTGCCGTCCAGCTCCGCGTCGTCGGCGATCCGGCCGTCGAAGAAGCTGATCACCCGGTCCGCGGCGCTCGCCAGCCGGGCGTCATGGGTGACGAGCAGAATGGTCTGGCCCCGCTGGTGGAAGCGGGAGAGCAGCCGCATCACCTCGCGGGTGCCCTTGCTGTCGAGGCTGCCCGCGGGCTCGTCGGCGAGCAGCAGCGGCGGATGGTTCACCAGAGCCCTGGCCAGCGCGACCCGCTGCTGCTCGCCACCGGACAGCTCGCCCGGCATGCTGCGCTCCTTGCCCTCCAGACCCAGCTCGGCCAGCAGTTCCCGCCGCTCGGACCGCGCCTGCCGGGGCGACCGGCCGGCAAGCAGCGCGGGCAGTTCGACGTTGTCCGAGACCGGGAGGTTGGAAACCAGGTTGAAGAACTGGAAGACGATCCCGATGCGCTTTCTGCGCTCCACGGCCCAGCGCGCCTCGGTGTAGGAGTCGGTGCACTCGCCGTCCAGCCAGATGCTGCCGCGGTCCGGCCGCTGCAGGCCGCCCAGCAAGTGCAGCAGCGTCGACTTCCCTGCGCCGGACGGGCCGGTGACGGCCACGAACTCGCCTCGCGTCACGCGCAGGTCGACGCCGCGCACCGCGTGCGCCGGCGCGCCCTCGCCGTAGTGGGTCTTGACGAGCCCCTCGGCCCGCAGCAGAGGAGCGGGGCTGCGGCTCACTCCGGCTCCTCCAGTTCCTCCTGGCACCGCTCCAGCCAGTCCAGGTCGGCCTGCAGATGCAGCATCGCGCCCTCGATCAGCAGGTGGGCGATCCGGTTGTCGCGGTCTTCGGCGGCGGCCAGTTTCGACAGGTTGCGCATGGTGTTGAGGTACTGGCGCCGCTGCTTGTTGATCAGGGCGATCTGGTCGGCGAGACCGGTCCGCGGGGCGAGGGCGAGCTTCATGAAGAACTCGTCGCGTACCCGGGGCTCGTCCGCCGTCTCCTCGAACCAGGCGCGCAGCGCCTCCCGCCCGGCGTCGGTGAGGTGGTAGATCTTCTTGTTGGGCCGGCTGGACTGCTCGACCTCCTCGCCCTCGATCAGTCCGGACTTCTCGAGGCGGCCGAGGGTGACGTAGATCTGGCCGACGTTGGGCTGAGGGTACGCGGAGCCCAGCAGTTGCTCAAGGTCCTGCTTGAGCTCGTAGCCGTGGGCCGGGCCGCGCGAGAGGAGAGCCAGGAGAGCCAGGCGCACTCGTGCTGTCCTCCTCGCGTCCTCGTCATGTGCTCCAGGCCCTAGTATCGCCCATACCTAACGGGTATACATGGCCCTGACTTCGGGCGAGGGTGCCCGGTGCCGGTGTACGGGGAGGAACCTATGCGGTGGATGCGCGCCGCCGGTAGGGGCCTTCTTGTCCTTGCTGTGGTCATGACCGGTTACATGGCCTCGGGCGCCCGCGCCGACGAGGGGGCCGTGCACGGCCGGGGCCCGCTCACCCTGGCGACCGCGGGCGACCTCACCGGCTACCTCGGCCCGCTGCTGGAGGGCTGGAACCGCACCCATCCCGGCGAGCGGGTCACCCTCGTCGAACTGCCGGACTCCGCCGACGAGACCCATGCGCAGATGACCACCGATCTCCGGGGCGGGGACCGCGGCCGCTTCGACGTCCTCAACATCGATGTCGCCTGGACCTCCGAGTTCGCGGCGGCCGGCTGGATACGGCCGCTGCCGCGCGACCGCTTCCCGCTGAAGAGCTTCCTGCCGCCGGTCGTGGGCACGGCGACCTACGACGGCCGGCTGTACGCGGTGCCGTACGTGACCAACGCCGGTCTGCTGCTCTACCGCAAGGACGTCCTCGCCGAGGAGGGCGTGCGGCCGCCGCGCACCTGGGCCGAACTGGAGCGCGACGCGAAGACGATCGCCCCGAAGTACGGACTCGGCGGCTACGCGGGCCAGTTCCTGCCGTACGAGGGCCTCACCGTCAACGCGGCGGAGGCGGTGTACTCGGCGGGCGGCACCATCCTCGGCGACGAGGGCGAGCGCGTCACGGTGAACTCGGCGGCGGCCCGCGAGGGCATCGGGTTCCTCGCCCGGGGCGTGCGCGAGGGCTGGATACCCAAGGCGGCGCTGACGTACAAGGAGGAGGAGTCCAAGCAGGCGTTCCAGGACGGCCGTCTGCTCTTCCTGCGCAACTGGCCCTACGCGTACGTCGTCGCCTCCGCCAGGGGATCCGCGGTGGCCGGCAAGGTCGGCGCCGTGCCGCTGCCGGGTCCGAGCGGGCCGGGGACCAGCGTCCTGGGCGGCTCCAACCTGGCGGTCAACACCCATGCGCGGCACCCCGATTCGGCCGCACGGCTGATCGCGTACCTCACCAGCGAGCGCGTCCAGCGCCAGGTGCTCACCCGCGGCGCGCTGCCCCCCGTGCGGGCCGCGCTGTACGACGATCCCGAGCTGGTGCGGGAGTTCCCGTACCTGCCGACCCTGCGTGCGAGCGTCCTCGCGGCCGCCCCGCGTCCGAAGAGCCCGCGCTACGACCAGGTCAGCCTGGCGGTACAGGCGGTCGTGCACGACGCGCTCACCGGGCACGAGACGCCCGAGTCGGCGGTACGGCGGCTGGCGCGCGAGCTTGCGTCGATCTCTCACCGCTAGCTTCACCGACCTTTCTCCCCTAGTTACATGTTAGGTAGCGAGGGCATCTCTCTGCGGCGTGAAGTACCCCGATGTGTCCGTATATGGAAGGTTAACTGTCCGGTAGTTTACCGCTTTTCATTGACATCCCGATGACACGCCTACTTAACATGCATGCATAACCGTAAGCACGCACAGACAGGTCGACGGGGTGAGTAAGCGCATCCACACCCACCGCTGGTGGCGCGACGCAGTGATCTACCAGGTGTACGTCCGCAGCTTCCTGGACAGCACCGGCGACGGCATCGGTGATCTGTCCGGCGTCCGGGCCGGACTGCCCTACCTCAAGAAGCTCGGCGTCGACGGGATCTGGCTGAGCCCCTTCTACCCCTCGCCGCAGCACGACCACGGCTACGACGTGGCCGACTACTGCGACGTCGACCCGGTCTTCGGCGACCTCGCCGAGTTCGACCTGCTGATGGCGGCCGCCCGGCGGCTCGGCATCAAGGTGCTGCTCGACATCGTCCCCAACCACTGCTCCCACGAGCACCCGTGGTTCCGTGAAGCCCTCGCCGCCGTTCCCGGCAGCCCCGCCCGGGCCCGGTTCCACTTCGCCGACGGCCGCGGCCGGGACGGCGCCGAGCCGCCCAACAACTGGCACGCCATGTTCGGCGGGCCGGCCTGGACCCGGGTCACAGAGGCGGACGGCCGCCCGGGCCAGTGGTACCTGCACATGTTCACGCCCGAGCAGCCGGACTGGAACTGGCGCACCCCCGAGGTCGCCGCCCACTTCGACCATGTGCTCCGCTTCTGGCTCGACCGCGGCGTCGACGGCTTCCGCATCGATGTCGCCGCCGGCCTCTTCAAGCACCCCGCGCTGCCCGACTCCCCGGACCCCGAGGCCGACGCCCGCACCCGCGACTCGGTCAATCCGCTCGCCTGGAACCAGCCCGAGGTGCACGACGTGTGGCGGCACTGGCGGGCGGTGTGCGAGGAGTACGCGGCGCGCGACGGCCGCGAGCGCCTGCTGGTCGGCGAGGTCTCCGTGCCGACCGCCCGTGAGCACGCGCGGTACGTCCGGCCCGACGAACTCCACCAGGCGTTCTTCTTCGACCTGCTCAGCGCACCCTGGAGCGCCGACGCCTTCCGCAAGGTCATCTCCGAGGCCATGCAGGACATAGCCGGCACGGGCTCGACGGTCACCTGGGTTCTCAACAACCACGACCAGGTCCGCACCGTCACCCGCTACGGCGAGCCCACGACCGGCGGCAGCGGCCTCGGCGCCGTCCGTGCCCGCGCCGCCGCGCTGCTGATGCTGGCGCTGCCCGGGGCCGCGTACATCTACCAGGGCGAGGAACTGGGCCTGCCCGAGGTCGTCGACCTGCCCGACGACGTCCTCACCGACCCGATCTTCCGCCGCACCGGCAGCCGCGCCCGCATCCGCGACGGCTGCCGGGTGCCGCTGCCGTGGTCGGGTACGGCCTCCCCGTTCGGCTTCACCTCCGGTGCCGAGGGCGCCAAGCCATGGCTGCCGCAGCCGGAGTGGTTCGCCGAGCATGCCACCGACCGCGCCCTGGCCGACACCCGCTCCTTCTGGCACCTCTACCGAGACGGCCTCCAACTACGCGCCGCGCTGGAGCAGTTGGGAGAGGGCACGCTGCACTGGCTGGACACCCCGCCAGGTGTCCTCGCCTTCGTCCGCGGCGACGACCTCGTCTGCGCCGTCAACTTCACCACCGCGCCCACGCCCGCGCCGGTCTCCGGCACGCCCCTGCTGTCCAGCGGACCCTGCCTGCCCGGGGTGCTCCCCGGCTCCACGGCCGCCTGGTGGATCAGCGACGGCACCGGCCTCTGACCCCGTCACCTCCCTCCCCGTCACCTCCCCAACCCGAAGGGACATCAACGATGATGAGACGACGTACCACCCTGCTCACCGGCTGCACCGCCCTCGCCCTGGCACTCGGGGCGACCGCCTGCGGCGGAAGCGGCCCGGTCTCCGCCGGCGGCGGGGACAAGGCGCTCAGCGGTCAGACGGTCACCGTGGCCGGTGTCTGGTCCGGCAGCGAGCAGAAGAACTTCCAGAAGGTGCTCGACGCCTTCTCCGAGAAGACCGGCGCCAAGACCCAGTTCGTCTCCACCGGCGACAACGTCTCCACCGTCGTCGGCAGCAAGATCGAGGGCGGCAACGCCCCGGACGTCGTGATGGTCCCGCAGGTCGGCGTGCTCCAGCAGTTCGCGAAGAAGGGCTGGCTCACGCCGCTGTCGCCGGCCACCCGGAAGACCGTGGACGCCGACTACGCGAGTGCGTGGAAGACGTACGGCAGCGTCGACGGCACCCTCTACGGCCTGTACTTCAAGGCTGCCCACAAGTCGACCGTCTGGTACAGCCCCGACGCCTTCACCCAGGCCGGCGTCAAGCCTCCGACGACGTACGACGACATGCTGAAGGCCGGGCACACGATCTCCGACTCGGGCCTCGCCGCCTTCTCGGTCGCCGGACAGGACGGCTGGACGCTCACCGACTGGTTCGAGAACGTCTACCTCTCCCAGGCCGGACCCGCGAAGTACGACGCCCTCGCCGCGCACAAGCTGAAGTGGACCGACGCGAGCGTGATCAAGGCGCTCGGCACGCTCGGCAAGCTCTTCAAGGACAAGCAACTGATCGCGGGCGGCCAGAAGGAGGCCCTCAACACCGACTTCCCCGGCTCCGTCGAGAAGGTCTTCGGGCCCAAGCCCGAGGCAGGCATGGTCTACGAGGGCGACTTCGTCGCCGGGGTCGCCCACGACCAGTTCGGGAAGAGCATCGGGAAGGACGCGGACTTCTTCCCGTTCCCCGCGGTCGACGGCGGCACCGCCCCCGTGGTCAGCGGCGGCGACGCGGCGGTCGTCCTTAAGGACGGCAAGAACGCCAAGGCCGGCATGAAGCTCCTGGAGTACCTGGCGACCCCCGAGGCCGCGGCCGTGTGGGCGAAGGCGGGCGGCTTCCTGTCCCCGAACAAGCACCTCGACCTCTCCTCCTACGGCGACGACGTCACCCGCGCGACCGCCAAGTCCCTCGTCGCGGCGGGCGACTCGGTCCGCTTCGACATGTCCGACCAGGCTCCGGCGGCCTTCGGCGGCACCAAGGGCGCGGGCGAGTGGAAGCTCCTGCAGGACTTCCTGCGCGACCCGTCCGACCCGACGGCGACCGCGGCGAAGCTGGAGGCCGCGGCGGCCAAGGCGTACCAGGGCTGACCTGCCATGACCGCCACCACGCTCGTGGAAGAGGCGAGCGCCCCACTCGTCGCAGGCGCCGCCCGCGCGCGGCGCCTGCGACGGCGCGGGCGGTTGATCGCCCTGCTGTTCGTCTTCCCCGCGCTGCTCCTGCTCGGGGCCCTCGTCGTCTACCCGGTGCTGTTCTCGATCGGCCGCAGTTTCTTCGACGCATCCGGCACCCGCTTCGTGGGCGGCGACAACTACACGGAGATGTTCCGTGACCCGACGACGCTCAAGGCCATCCGCAACACCACCATCTGGGTGGTCGTCGCTCCGGCGCTGCTCACGGGGCTGGGCCTGATCCTGGCCGTCCTGGTGGAGAAGGTCCGCTGGGCCACTGCGTTCAAGCTGCTGCTGTTCATGCCGATGGCGGTGTCCTTCCTCGCCGCCGGCATCATCTTCCGGCTCGCCTACGACGAGGACCCGAACAAGGGCGTGCTCAACGCCGCCGTGGTCTTTGTCCACGACGCCTTCAGCGGCACCTCGTCGTACCCGACCGCGCGGGCCCGCGACGGCCAGGGCCTCGTCAAGGCCGGGGACGGCTCGTACCGGACGAGCGCGACCGTGTCGCCGGGGGACTCGGTGGCCCTCGGGCTCGTCGGCGTCCTGCCCAAGGACCTGCCCGCGGGCGCCGAGCCCGCCTACACGGCGGCCGGACGCAAGGCCGCCGCCGGCGAACTGCGCGGTGTCGTCTACCTTGACTTCGCGCCCGGCGGGGGAGGACGCCAGGGGAAGGTCGACCGGCGGGAGAGCGGACTGCCGGGGATGAAGGTGGAGGCGGTCCGCGACGGGCACACCGTGGCGCGGACGACGACCGCGTCCGACGGCTCCTTCGACTTCGGGGGACTCGGCTCCGGGGCGTACACGGTCACCCTCCCGGCGTCGAACTTCGCGCCGCCGTACCAGGGCGTCTCCTGGCTCGGACCCACGCTGGTCACACCGGCGATCATCGGGGCCTACCTGTGGATCTGGACCGGCTTCGCGATGGTGCTGATCGGCGCCGGGCTGTCCACACTGCCGAGGGACGCCCTGGAGGCGGCGCGGATGGACGGGGCGAACGAGTGGCAGATCTTCCGGCGGATCACCGTGCCGCTGCTGGCGCCCGTGCTGACCGTGGTGTTCGTGACCCTGGTGATCAATGTGATGAAGGTCTTCGACCTCGTCTACATCATCGCGCCCGGCCCCGTGCAGGAGGACGCCACCGTGCTCGCCACGCAGATGTGGCTGGTGTCCTTCGGCGGCGGGAACAACCAAGGGCTCGGCAGCGCCCTCGGCGTGCTGCTCCTGCTGCTGGTGATTCCCGCGATGGCCTTCAACGTCCGCCGTTTCCGAAGGAGTCAGCGATGAACGCGGTCCGGCGTGGTCTGGGCAACGGGCTGGTACAGGCATTCCTCGTGGTGATCGGCCTGGTCTGGCTCACACCGCTGGCGGGGCTGTTCCTGTCGTCGCTGCGGTCCACCCAGGACACCGCCAAGGGCGGCTGGTGGACGGCGCTGGCCAGTCCCGGGCAGTTGTCCTTCGACAACTACTCGGCGGTGCTGAAGAACGCGGGGATCACCCAGGCGTTCTGGAACACCGTGCTGATCTCGGTGCCTGCCACGGTGCTCGTCGTCGTCATCGCGGCGCTCGCCGGATACGCCTTCGCGTGGCTGGACTTCCCGGCGCGCGAGCCGATCTTCCTGCTGGTGGTGGCCCTGCTGGTGGTGCCCGTGCAGATCGGGCTGCTGCCGGTCGCCAAACTCTTCGGGCAGCTCGGGCTGTTCGGCACGATCCCCGGTGTCGTGCTGTTCCACGTGGCGTACGGCCTGCCCTTCGCCGTCTTCCTGCTGCGCAACTACTTCGCCGAGATGCCGAGGGAGATGCTGGAGGCGGCGCGGATGGACGGGGGGAGCGAGTGGCGCATCTTCACCCGGCTCGTGCTGCCCGTGGGACGGCCCGCCATCGCCAGCCTCGCCATCTTCCAGTTCCTGTGGGTCTGGAACGACATGCTGGTGGCGCTGCTGTTCGCCGACGGTTCCTCGCAGCCGCTGACCGTGGAACTGCAGTCCCAGATCAGGCAGTTCGGCAGCAACATCGATGTGCTGGCGCCCGGGGCGTTCCTGTCGCTGATCGTGCCGGTGGTGGTGTTCTTCGCGTTCCAGCGGCACTTCGTGCAGGGGGTCATGGCCGGATCGGTGAAGTAGGGGCGTCCGCCACGGGTGCGCCCCGGCCGCCGGTCGGGCTGAGCACTCAGCCCGACCGGCGCCGGAGGACGAGGCCGTTCAGGCCGATGCCGGTGGGTACAGCGAGCGTGGCAGCCGGGAGGCCGCCGCCGCGTCCAGGAGCCACAGGGTGCGCGAGCGGCCGTACGCTCCCGCCGCCGGGGCCTGGATCCAGCCCGCACCGGACAGCGCGATCGCCGCGGCCTGCGCCTTGTCCTCGCCGGCCGCCAGCAGCCACACCTCCCGGGCGGACCGGATCGCCGGCAGCGTCAGGGTGATCCGGGTCGGCGGCGGCTTCGGCGCGCCGTGCACGCCCACCACCGTCCGCTCGGTCTCCCGTACCGCCGGCAGCTCCGGGAAGAGCGAGGCCACATGTGTATCGGGGCCGACGCCCAGCATCAGGACGTCGAAGGCCGGTACGGAGCCGTGGTTCTCGGGCCCCGCGGCCCGGGCCAGCTCCGCCGCGTACGCCTCGGCCGCCGTCTCCACGTCGGCGCCGTACGGGCCGTCCGACGCGGGCATGGCGTGCACACGCTCCGGGTCCAGCGGCACCGAGTCGAGCAGCGCCTCGCGGGCCTGGGTGACATTGCGTTCCGGGTCGCCCTCCGGCAGGAAGCGTTCGTCGCCCCACCACAGGTCGAGCCGGCCCCAGTCGACGGCGTCCCGGGCGGGCGCGGCGGCGAGCGCGGCGAGCAGCCCGTTGCCGTTGCGGCCGCCGGTGAGCACGACCGAGGCGTAGCCGCGCGACGCCTGCGCGTCCACGACCTTGGTGATCAGGCGTGCCGCCGCGGCCTGGGCCATCAGCTCCTTGTCGCGGTGCACCACCAGCTGGGGCGTACTCACTGCGCGGCCTCCTCCTTCTGGGGCGAGGGCTCCCGTGCCGGTGCCCCGGCCGCGTCCGCGGCGGGTCCTTCGGCCGCGTCCGCGGCGGGCGCCTCGGCCGGCACCGCCTCCCCGGTCGCCGCCGCGGCCGGTTCCGGGCCCGTGCGCAGCCGGTCCACGCCGTACCGCAGCGCCGACGCGTATGTGTCGTCCGGGTCGAGCCGGCGCAGCTCTTCGGCCATCAGCTCGGCCGTGTCGCGTCGCTTGAGCGCCACCGCACGGTCGGGCTGCCCCTGGACGGAGAGCGTGGCGAGCGACCCGTCGGCCCGGTCCAGGACGATCTGGCCGCAGCTGGTGCCCATCCGGACGGCGGTGAGGCCGGGGCCGGCGGAGAGGGCGCGCCTGACGGGGACGTGCAGCCGGTCCGCGAGCCACATGGCCAGCAGCTCACAGCTCGGGTTGAACTCCTCGCCCTCCACCTCGACCTCCTCGACCTTGCAGGTGACCTGGTCGAGCGCCGCGGCCAGCATGGAGCGCCAGGGCGTGATGCGGGTCCACGACAGGTCCGTGTCACCGGGCGTGTAGGTGTCGGCGCGGGCGCCGAGCTCCCGTACCGGAGACTCGGCCGCGTAGGTGTCGGTGACCCGGCGCTGCGCGAGGGCCCCGAGCGGGTCGTTGGCCGGGTCGAGCGGCGCGTTCACCGGCCACCAGGCGACCACCGGGGCGTCCGGCAGCAGCAGCGGCAGCACCACCGACTGGGCGTGGTCCACGACCTCGCCGTACAGCCGCAGCACCACCGTCTCGCCGGTACCCGCGTCGGCACCCACCCGCACCTCGGCGTCCAGCCGCGAGGACGTGCGGTCGCGGGGGGAGCGCGAGACGCGCTTGATGACCACGAGGGTGCGCGAGGGATGCTCGCGCGAGGCGTCGTTGGCGGCCTTCAGGGCGTCGTAGGCGTTCTCCTCGTCGGTGACGATGACGAGGGTGAGCACCATGCCGACGGCGGGCGTGCCGATGGCGCGGCGGCCCTGGACCAGCGCCTTGTTGATCTTGCTGGCCGTGGTGTCCGTGAGGTCGATCTTCATGGCCGGCGCCAGCTCCGTCCGTCTCGCTGAAGCATCTCGTCCGCCTCGACGGGTCCCCACGTTCCGGCCGGGTATTGCGCGGGCCTGCCGTGCGTGTCCCAGTACTCCTCGATCGGGTCGAGGATCTCCCAGGACAGCTCGACCTCCTCGGTGCGCGGGAAGAGGTTCGAGTCCCCCAGCAGCACGTCCAGGATCAGCCGCTCGTACGCCTCCGGGCTGGACTCCGTGAAGGACTCGCCGTAGGCGAAGTCCATGGACACGTCCCGGATCTCCATGGAGGTCCCCGGCACCTTGGAGCCGAAGCGGACGGTGACGCCCTCGTCGGGCTGGACGCGGATGACGACCGCGTTCTGGCCCAGCTCCTCGGTGGCGGTGGTGTCGAAGGGGGAGTGCGGGGCGCGCTGGAAGACGACCGCGATCTCCGTCACCCGCCGCCCGAGCCGCTTGCCGGTGCGCAGGTAGAACGGGACGCCCGCCCAGCGGCGGTTGTCGATCCCGAGCCTGATCGCGGCGTAGGTGTCGGTCTTCGACGCGGGGTCGATGCCCTCCTCCTGGAGGTAGCCGACCGCCTTCTCGCCGCCCTGCCAGCCGGCCGTGTACTGAGCGAACACGGTGTCCCGCCCGAGGTCCTTCGGCAGCCGGACGGCCCCGAGCACCTTGGTCTTCTCGGCGGCCAGGGCGTCCGCGCCGAAGGAGGCGGGCTCCTCCATGGCGGTGAGGGCGAGCAGCTGCAGGAGGTGGTTCTGGATGACGTCACGGGCGGCGCCGATGCCGTCGTAGTAGCCGGCGCGACCGCCGATGCCGATGTCCTCCGCCATGGTGATCTGCACGTGGTCGACGAACGACCGGTTCCAGATCGGCTCGAACATCGTGTTGGCGAAGCGCAGCGCCAGGATGTTCTGGACGGTCTCCTTGCCCAGGTAGTGGTCGATGCGGAAGACCTGGTCCGGGGCGAAGACCTCGTGGACGATCGCGTTGAGCTCTTCGGCCGACTTCAGGTCGTGGCCGAACGGCTTCTCGATGACCGCGCGCCGCCAGGACCCGCCGGTCTGGTCGGCCAGGCCGTGCTTCTTCAGCTGCTGGATGACCACCGGGAAGGACCTGGGCGGCACGGAGAGGTAGAAGGCGAAGTTGCCCCCGGTGCCCTGCGCCTTGTCCAGCTCCTCGATGGTGGCGCGCAGCCGCTCGAACGCGTCGTCGTCGTCGAAGGTGCCCTGGACGAAGCGCATGCCCTGGATGAGCTGCTGCCAGACCTCCTCACGGAAGGGTGTACGAGCGTGCTGTTTGACGGCGTCGTGGACCTCCTGGGCGAAGTCCTCGTCCTGCCACTCGCGGCGGGCGAAGCCGACGAGCGAGAAGCCCGGGGGCAGCAGACCGCGGTTGGCCAGGTCGTACACGGCAGGCATCAGCTTTTTGCGTGACAAATCGCCCGTAACGCCGAAGATGACCAGGCCCGACGGCCCCGCGATACGCGGGAGCCGCCGGTCCGCGGCGTCACGAAGCGGATTCGCTTCGTGTACGGATGTCAAGATGTCAGCCCTCCGAGGGGGCGAGGCGCTCGAGTACCGCCTCGGTCGACTTGAGCAGGTCGTTCCAGGAGGCCTCGAACTTCTCGACGCCCTCGACCTCCAGGAGCCGGACCACGTCGTCGTACGGGATCCCGAGCTTCTCGACGGCGTCCAGATCGGCGCGCGCCTGCTCGTAGGTGCCGGCGATGGTGTCGCCGGTGATCTCGCCGTGGTCCTCGGTGGCCACCAGGGTGGCCTCCGGCATGGTGTTCACCGTGTTCGGCGCCACCAGCTCGTCCACATACAGGGTGTCCTTGTACGCCTTGTCCTTGACGCCGGTGGAGGCCCACAGCGGACGCTGCCTGTTGGCCTGCGCCCTTTCGAGGGCGTGCCAGCGGTCGCTGCCGAACGCCTCCTCGTACGCCTGGTAGGCGAGCCGCGCGTTGGCGACCGCCGCCCTGCCGCGCAGCGCCTTGGCCTCCGGCGTGCCCAGCGCGTCGATCCGCTTGTCGATCTCGGTGTCCACGCGGGACACGAAGAACGACGCCACCGAGTGGATCGCGGACAGATCCAGGCCGCGCTCCTTCGCCCTCTCCAGCCCGGTCATGTACGCGTCCATGACCTCGCGGTAGCGCTCCAGCGAGAAGATCAGGGTGACGTTGACACTGATGCCGCCCGCGATGGTCTCGGTGATCGCCGGCAGGCCCGCCTTGGTGGCCGGGATCTTGATGAGCGTGTTCGGACGGTCGACCAGCCAGGCCAGCTGCCTGGCCTCGGCGACCGTGGCCCGGGTGTTGTGCGCCAGACGCGGATCGACCTCGATCGACACCCGGCCGTCCTGGCCCTGCGTGGCGTCGAACACCGGACGCAGGATGTCGGCGGCGTCCCGGACGTCCGCCGTCGTGATCATGCGGACCGCCTCTTCGACGGTGACCTTGCGGGCGGCGAGGTCGGCGAGCTGCTGCTCGTACCCGTCGCCGGCCGAGATCGCCTTCTGGAAGATCGTCGGGTTGGTGGTGACGCCCACGACGTGCTGCTGGTCGATCAGCTCGGCGAGGTTTCCGGACGTGATCCGCTTGCGCGAAAGGTCGTCGAGCCAGATCGCGACGCCTGCTTCGGAGAGGCGCTTCAGTGCGTCTGTCATGGAAATTGCATCTCCTACGTGTCGTATATCAGCGTCAGCGCTGGGCCGAGGCGATGGATTCCCGGGCGGCGGCCGCGACGTTCTCGGCGGTGAAACCGAACTCGCGGAAAAGGACCTTGCCGTCCGCCGAGGCCCCGAAGTGCTCCAGGGACACGATGCGGCCGGCGTCCCCGACGTACTTGTGCCAGGTGAGACCGATCCCGGCCTCGACCGCCACCCGCGCCTTCACCGACGGCGGCAGGACGCTGTCCCGGTACCCCTGGTCCTGCTCCTCGAACCACTCCACGGACGGCATCGACACGACCCGTGTCGCAACCCCCTCCGCCTGGAGCCGCTCGCGCGCCTCGACGGCGATGTGCACCTCGGAACCGGTGGCGATCAGGATCACCTGCGGCTCGGCGCCCTGTCCGTCGGTCCCCTCGGCCTCGACCATCACATAACCGCCGCGCACCGTGTCCTCATTGGGCTCGTACGTCGGCACGCCCTGACGGGTCAGCGCGAGACCGTGCGGGGCACCCTTGCCCCACTCCTTGGTGTGGCGCTTGAGGATCTCGCGCCAGGCGATGGCGGTCTCGTTGGCGTCGGCGGGGCGGACGATGTTCAGGCCGGGGATGGCGCGCAGCGAGGCGAGGTGCTCGACGGGCTGGTGGGTGGGGCCGTCCTCGCCCAGGCCGATGGAGTCGTGCGTCCACACGTAGGTCACCGGCAGGTGCATCAGCGCGGACAGGCGGGCGGCGTTGCGCATGTAGTCGGAGAACACGAGGAAGGTGCCGCCGTAGATGCGGGTGTTGCCGTGCAGGGCGATGCCGTTCATCTCCGCGGCCATGGCGTGCTCGCGGATGCCGAAGTGGATGGTGCGGCCGTAGGGGTCGGCCTCCGGCAGCGGGTTGCCCCCGGGCAGGAAGGAGCTGGTCTTGTCGATGGTGGTGTTGTTCGAGCCGGCCAGGTCCGCCGAGCCGCCCCACAGCTCGGGGATGACCGCGCCCAGCGACTGCAGCACCTTGCCCGACGCGGCCCGCGTGGCGACGCCCTTGCCCGCCTCGAAGACCGGAAGCTTCTCCTCCCAGCCGGTGGGCAGCTCGCCCTTGCCGATGCGGTCGAACTCGGCGGCGCGCTCCGGATGGCTGCTCCGCCACTCCTGGAACGACTTCTCCCACTCGGCCCTGGCCTGACGGCCGCGCTCCAGCGCCTTGCGGGTGTGGCCGATGACCTCGTCGGAGACCTCGAAGGTCTTGTCCGGGTCGAAGCCGAGGACGCGCTTGGTGGCCGCGACCTCCTCCTCTCCCAGGGCCGAGCCGTGCGCGGCCTCGGTGTTCTGCGCGTTCGGGGCGGGCCAGGCGATGATCGAGCGCATCGCGATGAACGAGGGCCGGTCCGTGACCTCCCTGGCCTGCTGGATCGCGTTGTAGAGGGCGTGCGGGTCCAGGTCGCCGTCGGGCTTCGGCGCCACGCGCTGCACATGCCAGCCGTACGCCTCGTACCGCAGAGCCGTGTCCTCGGAGATCGCGGTCTGCGTGTCGCCCTCGATCGAGATGTGGTTGTCGTCCCACAGCAGGATCAGGTTGCCGAGCTTCTGGTGACCGGCCAGCGAGGACGCCTCGGCGGAGATGCCCTCCTGGAGACAGCCGTCACCGGCGATGCAGTAGACGAAGTGGTCGAAGGGGGACTCGCCCTGCGGGGCCTCCGGGTCGAACAGGCCGCGCTCGTAGCGGGCGGCCATGGCCATGCCCACCGCGTTGGCGACGCCCTGGCCCAGCGGGCCGGTCGTCGTCTCCACGCCCGCCGTGTGACCGTACTCGGGGTGGCCCGGCGTCTTGGAACCCCAGGTCCTGAAAGCCTTCAGATCGTCGAGTTCCAGCCCGAAGCCGGCCAGGTAGAGCTGGGTGTAGAGGGTCAGGGACGAGTGGCCGGCGGACAGCACGAAGCGGTCACGCCCCACCCAGCCGGCGTCGGACGGGTCGTGGCGCATCACCTTCTGGAAGAGGGTGTAGGCGGCCGGAGCCAGGCTCATCGCCGTACCCGGATGGCCGTTGCCGACCCTCTGTACGGCATCGGCGGCCAGGACGCGGGCGGTGTCGACGGCCCGCTGGTCCAATTCGGTCCACTCGAGGTCTGTGGTGGTCGGCTTGGTGCTCACCCTGGGTCAGGGCTCCTCTCCACATGTCGTATGCCGGTGCACTGGGCGCCCACCGGCCGCTGACGAGCCTACCCCCGTAGGTACGTGCGTCTTTTCGAGTCGCGCCAGACTTCCGGGAGTCGCCCCGATCCGATTCCCGACCGCCTGATCACCATTCGGCAACTGAATACGGAGCCGGTCGTCCGAGTGCTCAATCGAGCCGTGCGCGGCTCTGCGTACGCCCCCGCGTGGGCCCGTGCGCCACCGTGTGACGCCGTCCCGGCCGCATGCCGCCCCCGGGGTGCTTGACCGTGCGTCGTACCCTCCGGCCGGCCCTCCGCACTCCGCCCTCCGGCGGACCGCACCCGGTGACCAGGGCCGCCAACACGACCCACCCCCACGAAGGGCGGGCTGTGGGCAACGTCTAGAGTTGCCCGGGTACGCGCGAGCCTTTAACCCAGGTTCACAGACGGGGGCTCGCTGGGATGTCTCTGTCAGGGGTGTACGTGACGGCCGTCGAATCCCGTCCGCCGGGAGTGCTCGCGACGAGCAGCAGCCGGGGCCAGCGGCCGTTTGGGGCCCGTGCCAAGGCGTTCGTTGCGCTGACCAAGCCGCGGATCATCGAACTGCTGCTGATCACCACCGTCCCGGTGATGTTCCTCGCCCAGCAGGGCGTGCCGAGCCTCCGGCTGGTGCTGCTCACCTGTCTCGGCGGCTACCTCTCCGCGGGTGGCGCCAACGCGCTGAACATGTACATCGACCGCGACATCGACGCCGTCATGGAGCGCACCTCGCAGCGTCCGCTGGTCACCGGAATGGTCAGCCCCGGGGAGTGCCTGGTCTTCGGCATCTCGCTGGCGGTCGTCTCGACGCTGCTGTTCGGTCTCACCGTCAACTGGCTGTCCGCGTGGCTGTCGCTCGGAGCGTTCCTCTTCTACGTCGTCGTCTACACGATGATCCTCAAACGGCGTACGGCGCAGAACATCGTGTGGGGCGGCATCGCCGGCTGCATGCCGGTCCTCATCGGCTGGTCCGCCGTGACGAACTCCCTGTCGTGGGCGCCGGTCATCCTCTTCCTCGTCATCTTCTTCTGGACGCCACCGCACTACTGGCCGCTGTCCATGAAGGTCAAGGACGACTACGCGCGCGCGGGCGTGCCGATGCTGCCCGTCATCGCCTCCAACAAGGTGGTGGCCCGCCAGATCGTCGTCTACAGCTGGGTCATGGTCGCGGTCTCGCTGCTGCTCACCCCGCTCGGCTACACGGGCTGGTTCTACACGGCGGTCGCGCTGGCGGTCGGCGGCTGGTGGCTGTGGGAGGCGCACGCGCTGCAGCACCGGGCGAGGGCCGGGGTGACGGGCGCGAAGCTGAAGGAGATGCGGCTGTTCCACTGGAGCATCACCTATGTCTCGCTGCTGTTCGTAGCGGTGGCGGTGGACCCCTTCCTGCGCTGAGCGCCGAGGGGCGGGAGCGTGGTCAAGGCCACGCACCCCGCCCGTCGCCGTGGCCTCTACCCGTCGGTAGCATCCTGACCATGGCAGACACCAAGCAGGTTGACGAGGGCGCGGACGCCCGGCAGGCCGCCGGGGACGAGCGCAGGGCCGCCCGGCTCGCCAAGGAGATCGCCGCCTTCGCCAAGGCGCACGGCGGCGCCGAGGGACAGGTGGCGTACATCGGCCAGCGGGGCGCCCGGATCGTGCTCGTCGGCGAGGACGGCGGCTGGGGCGACCTCGTCGCACCGACGTACGCGATCGCCGAGAAGGCGGTACGGAGGGCGGGCATCACCGTCCACGAGGCGTTCGACGGCGAGTTCGCGGCCAGGGTGAAGACCGGCCCGTACGAGTGGACGCGCATGGCGGGGATCCAGGTCGGCGGCCGCCGGGGCGCCTGAGTCCGCGGCGGTGCGGGGCCGGTCCGGCGCCCCCGCTCACGGGCACCGTGAGCCAGGAGCAACACCTCAGGCCCGGTTCACCCGTTAGGACGTGAAGAGACACGGTCCAGTCGCGGGGAGTCCGGATGATCGAAACGCCGTCCCTGGTGGACCAGTACTGCCACGGTGTGCTGCGCACCGAGTTGGGCCTCGGCACGTTCGAGGCCCACCTCGCCCGTACCGAGGGCCCGCCGGCCGCCGGCACCACCCTCTTCGACACCCAGACGGGTTTCGCCGTGCGCCGCTGGTGTCCGCCCCTGCTCGGCCTGGAGCCGCACTGCCCGCCCGCCCGCTATCTCGCCCGGCGCCGCGAGCTCGGCGTCCTGGAGGCCGGACGCAGACTCCTGCGCGGCAGCGGCATCACCACGTACCTCGTCGACACCGGGCTGCCCGGCGATCTCACCGGCCCAGGCGAGATGGCCTCGGCCGGGGACGCCGAGGCCCATGAGATCGTCCGCCTGGAGCTGCTCGCCGAACAGGTGGCCGACACCTCCGGGACGGTGGAGTCGTTCCTCGCCAATCTCGCCGAGTCGGTCCACGGGGCGGCGGCGCACGCGGTGGCGTTCACCTCGCTGGCGGGTGTACGGCACGGGCTGGCCCTGGCGCCGGAGCCGCCGGGGCCGGGGGAGGTGCGGGGTGCGGCGGGCCGCTGGCTCGCGGACCGCCCGGTGGGCGGCGAGCTGTCGGACCCGGTGCTGCTGCGCCATCTGCTGTGGAGCGCGGTGGCCTCGGGGCGGCCCATCCAGCTCCACGCCGGGCTCGGCGAGCCGGGGCTGCGCATCGACCGCACCGATCCGGTCCTGCTCACCGACTTCGTACGCGCCACGGCGGGGCTCGGCACGGATCTCGTCCTGCTGCACGGTTATCCGTACCACCGGCACGCCGCGCATCTGACCGGGGTCTTCCCGCATGTGTACGCGGACCTCGGCGCGGCGCTCGCCCGCACGGGCGCCCGGGCCGCGGCCGTCGTGGCCGAGATCCTGGAACTGGCGCCCTTCGGCAAGGTCCTCTTCTCCAGCGGCGCCCACGGCCTGCCCGAACTCCATGTGATCGGCGCCCGCCTGTTCCGCGAGGCGCTCTCGCGGGTGCTCGGAACCTGGACCGCCGAGGGCGCCTGGTCCCTGGAGGACGCGCAGCGCGTCGCGGGCATGATCGCCGCGGGGAACGCACGGCGGGTCTACGGACTGGAGTGACCGTGTGGGTGCGCCGCCCCGGCCTGCCGCATCCGCCGGCGACCGCGTCTCCCGCGTACCGCACCCGACCCCCGCGAGCCGTGCCCGTCGGCGGGTCCTGGGGTGTCGCGTGGCGTGCTTGTCGGGGGTGTGGCATGGGGGGCCCGTACCGCCCGTCCGTCGGCGGGGGGCCTGGGTGCCGGGAGCCGTGCCCGTCGGCGGGTCCTGGGGTGTCGCGTGGCGTGCTCGTCGAGGGTGCGGCACGGTGCCGTCTGCCGGCGGTACGGCGCCGCGGGCGGTCTCAGGCCGCGGAGAGCGCCGACTCGGCCGCGGGACCCGGGCTGTCCGGTGCGCCCGGCGCATCCTCGGGGCGCTCGCGCAGCGACAGCAGCACCCGGAGCACCCATATCCACATCAGCCCCGAGCCGAACATGTGGATGCCGACCAGAATCTCCGGCAGGTGCGTGAAGAACTGGACGTAGCCGATGACGCCCTGGCCCAGGAGGATCAGGAACAGCTCACGGGTGCGGTGCAGCGGGCCCACGGGCGCGTCGACCGCCTTGAGCACGAACCACAGTGCGAAGGTCAGCGTCACCACGATCCAGGCGAGCACGGCGTGCAGCTTGGCGACGGTCTCCCAGTCGACCGGCATGCGCTCGACGTCGCTGGAGTCGCCCGCGTGCGGGCCCGCGCCGGTGACCACGGTGCCGACCACGAGCAGCAGCGTGGAGGCGACGACCAGGAACCACACCAGTTGCTGCACGGCCTTGCCGACCAGGGGACGCGGCGGCGCGTCACCCTCCCGCGCGCGCTGCCACATGAGGGTGGCCACCGTGATGAGCGCGGAGGTGAGCAGGAAGTGGGCGGCGACGGTGTACGGGTTGAGGCCGACGAGGACCACGATGCCGCCGAGGACCGCGTTGCCCATGACGATCCAGAACTGCGCCCAGCCGAGCCGGGTGAGACTGCGCCGCCACGGCTTCTGCGCGCGTGCGGCGATGATCGCCCAGCCGACCGCCGCGCACAGCACGTACGTCAGCAGGCGGTTGCCGAACTCGATGACGCCGTGCACGCCCATGGCGCTGGTCGTGGTCAGCGAGTCGGCGGTGCACCGCGGCCAGGTCGGGCAGCCGAGCCCGGAGCCCGTGAGGCGCACGGCACCACCGGTGGCGACGAGGACCACCGACATGACGAGCGCGGACAGTGCCGCCCGCCGGACCGTCCGGGGCTGCGGGGTCCAGCGTGCGGCGATGGAGGTGAGCGGGTTGCGCACGGCGGCCAGGGCGCCGGCGCGGTTCACGTTTGGCACGCCTCTCATGGTAGGGGCCCGCTTGTGCACAGTTTCACGAGGGGGCCGGACCGAGAGCGATGTCTCACTCCCAGCGGAAGAACTTCCCGGCCGCGGCCAGCCCCACCACGGCCCACACCGCGAGGATCCCCAGGTCCCCCCAGGGCGTCCCGGCCCCGTGCTGCAGGACGCCCCGCAGGCCGTCGGAGAGCGCGGAGATCGGCAGCAGACCGAGGACGTGCTGGGCGCCGGAGGGGAACTTGTCCAGCGGGACGACCACCCCGCCGCCCACGAGCAGCAGCAGGAAGACCAGGTTGCCCGCCGCCAGCGTGGCCTCCGCCTTCAGGGTGCCCGCCATCAGCAGTCCGAGCCCGGAGAAGGCCGCGGTGCCGAGGACCAGCAGAAGCAGGACGGAGAGCGGATTGCCGTGCGGCGACCAGCCCAGCGCGAAGGCGATCACGGTCAGCAGGACCACCTGGAAGCCCTCGGTCACGAGGACGGAGGCCGTCTTGGCGGCCATCAGGCCCCAGCGGGGGAGCGGAGAGGCGGCGAGCCGCTTCAGTACCCCGTACCGGCGCTCGAAACCGGTCGCGATGGCCTGGCCGGTGAACGCGGTCGACATCACCGCGAGCGCGAGGACGCCGGGGGTGAGGAAGTCGACGGCCTTGCCGGCCCCGGTGTCGACGATGTCGACGGAACTGAAGAGGACCAGCAGCAGTGTCGGGATGACGACCGTGAGCAGCAACTGCTCACCGTTGCGGAGCAGCATCTTGGTCTCGAGCGCGGCCTGCGCCGCGATCATGCGCGGGAGCGGCGCGGCGCCGGGCTTCGGCGTGTACGTACCGGCGGTGGTCACGAACGCAACTCCTTGCCCGTGAGTTCCAGGAACACATCCTCAAGGGTGTGTCGTTCGACGGAGATCCTGTCCGGCATCACCCCGTGCTGGGCGCACCAGGAGGTGACCGTCGCGAGCAGTTGCGGATCGACCTTGCCGGCGACGCGGTACGCGCCCGGCGTCAGCTCCGCCGCCGTGCAGTCCGCCGGGAGCGCCTTCAGCAGGGACCCCACGTCGAGGCCCGGCCGGCCCGTGAAGCGCAGTGTGTTCTCGGCGCCGCCGCGGCACAGCTCCTCCGGGGAGCCCTGCGCGATGACCCGGCCCGCGTCGATGATCGCCACGTCGTCGGCGAGCTGCTCGGCCTCGTCCATGTAGTGGGTGGTCAGGATCACGGACACGCCGTCGTCGCGCAGATCGCGCACCAGGTCCCAGGTGGCCCGGCGGGCCTGGGGATCGAGACCGGCGGTCGGCTCGTCCAGGAAGACCAGGTCCGGGCGGCCGACGACGGCCATGGCGAGCGCGAGCCGCTGCTGCTGCCCGCCCGACAGCCGCCGGTACGGCGTGCGTCCGCAACCGCCGAGCCCCATCCGTTCGATGAGCGCGTCCACGTCGAGCGGATGCGCGTGCAGCCTGGCGACGTGGCGCAGCATTTCCTCCGCGCGGGCGCCGGAGTAGACGCCGCCGGACTGGAGCATGACGCCGATCCGGGGGCGCAGCGCGGCCGCGTCCCGGAGAGGGTCGAGGCCCAGGACGCGCACCGTGCCGGAGTCGGGCTTCCGGTATCCCTCGCAGGTCTCGACCGTGGTGGTCTTGCCCGCGCCGTTGGGGCCGAGCACGGCGGTGACACCCGCTGCGGCCACCAGGTCGAGGCCGTCCACCGCGGTCTTCGTGCCGTACCGCTTCACCAGGGCCCGCACCTGGACGACCGGCTCACTTCGCATGGGTCCAGAGTCTAGGTACGGCGACCGGGTGCAGGACGCGGGGGTCCGGAAACCACCCGTCGTCCGGCCGGTACGACACCGGCCACCGGTCCGTGCGCCCCCGTCCCCGCCGGCCGTGGGCGGCGGTGCGCCGGAGCACGCCGTGAGGGCGGTCCGCGCGACAAGAGGGCCGGTCGGAGAGGGGCGGGAGCGGCCCGGGGCCCTCCGGACGGGCCGCGCGAAGGTCTCCCCGATGACCGATCAAAGATCGTTTTCGCAGGTCGTCTTAGGTATGCCTAAGTGATGCACCGCACCGCAGGTCCGCCCGGACCGGCGCTTGTCAGGCTCTGAGGAATTACGCAACAATGGCGTTGTGAAAAACGTGGGCGAGGCTCGGGAGGCTCCCGTGGGGGCCCCTGAGGAGGAGCTGGCGACCGGGGAGCGCTCGACGCGCAACCGGGTCGCGCGGTCCATCCTGGACCACGGCCCGTCGACCGTCGCCGAACTCGCCGGGCGACTGGGGCTCACCCAGGCGGCCGTACGGCGGCACCTGGACGGACTGGTCGCGGACGATGTCGTCGAGGCGCGTGAGCAGCGCGTGTACGGGGCGCGTACACGCGGTCGCCCCGCCAAGGTCTTCGTGCTCACCGACTGCGGCCGCGACGCCTTCGACCAGTCGTACGACAAGCTTGCCGCGGACGCCCTGCGCTGGATCGCCGCGCGGGAAGGCGGGGAAGCGGCCGTCGCCGCCTTCGCCCGTGCCCGGGTCGCCGCCCAGGCCGGCGCGTACCGTGAGGCGGTCGAGTCCGCCGACCCCGACCAGCGGACCGAGGCGCTGGCCAAGGCCCTGAGCGCCGACGGGTACGCTGCCACGGCGCGCAGCGCGCCCCTCCCGCACACGGGCGAGCAGCTGTGCCAGCACCACTGCCCGGTCGCGCATGTCGCGGAGCAGTTCCCGCAGCTGTGCGAGGCCGAGACGGAGATCTTCTCCCAGCTGCTCGGCACGCACGTCCAGCGACTGGCGACGATCGCGCACGGCGACGGCGTCTGCACGACGTTCATCCCGAAGGCGGCACACGCCCCGAAGAAGTCCAAGACCACCCACAACGCATCTGCCAGCACGGCCGGGAGGAACCCCGCATGACTCTCCCCACGGAGACCGCCCACCCCGAACTGGAGGGCCTGGGCAAGTACGAGTACGGCTGGGCCGACTCCGACGAGGCCGGTGCCGCGGCGAAGCGCGGTCTGAACGAGGACGTCGTCCGCGACATCTCGGCGAAGAAGTCCGAGCCGGAGTGGATGACGAAGCTGCGCCTCAAGGGCCTGAAGCTCTTCGAGAAGAAGCCCATGCCGAACTGGGGCTCGGACCTGTCGGGCATCGACTTCGACAACATCAAGTACTTCGTGCGCTCCACGGAGAAGCAGGCGCAGTCCTGGGAGGACCTGCCCGAGGACATCAAGAACACGTACGACAGGCTCGGCATCCCGGAGGCGGAGAAGCAGCGCCTGGTGGCCGGTGTCGCGGCCCAGTACGAGTCGGAGGTCGTCTACCACCAGATCCGCGAGGACCTGGAGGAGCAGGGCGTCGTCTTCCTGGACACCGACTCGGCCCTGAAGGAGCACCCGGAGCTCTTCAAGGAGTACTTCGGGACCGTCATCCCGGCCGGTGACAACAAGTTCGCCGCGCTGAACACCGCCGTGTGGTCCGGCGGCTCCTTCATCTACGTGCCGCCGGGCGTGCACGTGGAGATCCCGCTGCAGGCGTACTTCCGCATCAACACCGAGAACATGGGCCAGTTCGAGCGGACCCTGATCATTGTCGACGAGGGTGCCTACGTGCACTACGTCGAGGGGTGCACGGCCCCGATCTACAAGTCCGACTCGCTGCACTCCGCGGTCGTCGAGATCATCGTCAAGAAGAACGCCCGCTGCCGCTACACGACCATCCAGAACTGGTCGAACAACGTCTACAACCTGGTCACCAAGCGTGCCGTGGCCTACGAGGGCGCGACCATGGAGTGGGTCGACGGCAACATCGGCTCCAAGGTGACGATGAAGTACCCGGCCGTCTACCTGATGGGCGAGCACGCCAAGGGCGAGACCCTCTCCATCGCCTTCGCGGGCGAGGGCCAGCACCAGGACGCCGGCGCCAAGATGGTCCACATGGCGCCGAACACGTCGTCGAACATCGTCTCCAAGTCGGTGGCGCGCGGCGGCGGCCGTACCTCCTACCGCGGCCTCATCGAGATCGGTGAGGGCGCCCCGGGCGCCAAGTCGAACGTGCTCTGCGACGCCCTGCTTGTCGACACGATCTCGCGGTCCGACACGTACCCGTACGTCGACGTCCGCGAGGACGACGTGTCCATGGGCCACGAGGCCACCGTCTCCAAGGTCTCCGAGGACCAGCTCTTCTACCTGATGAGCCGCGGTCTGTCCGAGGACGAGGCGATGGCCATGATCGTGCGCGGCTTCGTCGAGCCGATCGCCAAGGAGCTGCCCATGGAGTACGCGCTGGAGCTCAACCGGCTGATCGAGCTGCAGATGGAAGGCGCGGTCGGCTGACCGGCCCCTCCGAGCAGTAGCGGCCCGCCCGTACGGGGCGGGCCGAAGATCACAACCGACGTAGGAAGAGAGCACAACGACAGCCATGGCCGAGGCCCAGAACAACCCGGTGATCCCGGCGGGCTCCACCACCGCCGGCTCGATCGCGGTGGCCGCCGAGTCGACCGTCGCCACGCGCATGAGCGCGCCGCCGTCCTTCGACGTGGCGGACTTCCCGGTCCCGCACGGTCGCGAGGAGGAGTGGCGGTTCACGCCGCTGGAGCGGCTGCGCGGGCTGCACGACGGCACTGCCGCAGCCACCAGCGAGGGCGTGAAGGTCGTCGTCGAGGCCCCCGAGGGCGTCATCGTCGAGACCGTCGGCCGCGACGACGCGCGGCTCGGCCGGGCGGGCACCCCCGTGGACCGTGTCGCCGCGCAGGCGTACTCCGCCTTCGAGAAGGCGTCGGTCGTGACCGTCCCGAAGGAGACCGTCCTCACCGAGCCGGTCCGTATCGCCGTACACGGCCAGGGCGGGGTCGCCTACGGCCACCAGGTGATCGAACTCGGCGCCTTCGCCGAGGCCGTCGTCGTCATCGACCACACCGGTGACGCGGTGCTCGCCGCGGGCGTCGACTACCTCCTGGGCGACGGCGCCAAGCTGACCGTCGTATCCGTCCAGGACTGGGACGACCGGGCCGTGCACGCGGCCCAGCACAACGCGCTGGTCGGCCGCGACGCGTCCTTCAAGTCGATCGTCGTGACCTTCGGCGGCGACGTGGTCCGGCTGCACCCGCGCGTGACGTACGCGGGCCCGGGGGGCGAGGCCGAGCTGTACGGCCTGTACTTCACCGACCGCGGCCAGCACCAGGAGCACCGGCTCTTCGTCGACCACAACACCCCGCACTGCAAGTCGAACGTCGCCTACAAGGGCGCGCTCCAGGGCGACGACGCCCACGCGGTGTGGATCGGCGACGTCCTGATCGAGGCCGCGGCCGAGGGCACGGACACCTACGAGATGAACCGCAACCTGGTCCTGACGGACGGCGCGAGGGTCGACTCGGTCCCGAACCTGGAGATCGAGACCGGCGAGATCACCGGCGCCGGCCACGCGTCCGCCACCGGCCGCTTCGACGACGAGCAGCTCTTCTACCTGATGGCCCGCGGCATCCCGGAGCACGAGGCGCGCCGCCTGGTGGTCCGCGGCTTCTTCGCCGAACTGGTCCAGCAGATCGGCGTCCAGGACATCGAGGAGCGCCTGCTCACCAAGATCGAAGAGGAGCTGGAGGCGTCGGTCGCATGACCACATTCGTACGCGCCTGCGGGCTGAGCGAGCTGGAGCAGAACACCCCGAAGCGGGTGGAGCTCGACGGCACGCCCATCTCGGTCGTGAAGACCGAGGGAGAGGTGTTCGCGATCCACGACATCTGCTCCCACGCGAACGTCTCGCTCTCCGAGGGCGAGGTGGAGGACTGCCAGATCGAGTGCTGGCTGCACGGCTCCAGCTTCGACCTCCGCACCGGCAAGCCGTCCGGCCTTCCCGCGACGCGCCCCGTCCCCGTATACCCCGTAAAGATCGAAGGGGACGACGTGCTCGTCTCCCTCACCCAGGAGTCCTGAGGCACCCATGGCAACGCTTGAAATCCGAGACCTGCATGTCACCGTCGAGGCAGACAACGCCACGAAGGAGATCCTCAAGGGCGTCGACCTCACCGTGAAGCAGGGCGAGACGCACGCCATCATGGGCCCCAACGGCTCCGGCAAGTCGACCCTCGCCTACTCGCTCGCGGGTCACCCCAAGTACACGGTCACCAGCGGCACCGTGCTGCTCGACGGCGAGGACGTCCTGGAGATGTCCGTCGACGAACGCGCCCGCGCGGGCCTGTTCCTGGCGATGCAGTACCCGGTCGAGGTCCCCGGCGTCTCGGTCTCCAACTTCCTGCGCACGTCCGCGACCGCCGTCCGCGGCGAGGCACCGAAGCTGCGCACCTGGGTGAAGGAGGTCAAGGGGGCCATGGAGCGCCTCAGCATGGATCCGTCCTTCGCCGAGCGCAACGTGAACGAGGGCTTCTCCGGCGGTGAGAAGAAGCGCCACGAGATCCTCCAGCTGGAACTGCTCAAGCCGAGGATCGCGATCCTCGACGAGACCGACTCCGGCCTGGACGTCGACGCCCTGCGCATCGTGTCCGAGGGCGTCAACCGCGTCCGTGACACCGGTGAGGTCGGCACCCTGCTGATCACGCACTACACGCGCATCCTGCGCTACATCAAGCCCGACCACGTCCATGTGTTCGCCGGCGGCCGCATCGTCGAGTCCGGCGGCCCCGAGCTTGCGGACAAGCTGGAGGACGAGGGCTACGAGGCATACGTGAAGGGTGGCGCATCCGCGTGACACAGCTGCCGGGCCTCCTCGACACCGAGGCGATCCGCAAGGACTTCCCCGTCCTGGACCGGCTGGTCCACGACGGCAAGAAGCTCGTGTACCTGGACAACGCGGCGACCTCGCAGAAGCCGCGCCAGGTGCTGGACGCCCTGAGCGAGTACTACGAGCGCCACAACGCCAACGTCCACCGCGGGGTGCATGTGCTCGCCGAGGAGGCCACGGCGCTGTACGAGGGCGCACGCGACAAGGTCGCCGCGTTCATCAACGCGCCGAGCCGCGACGAGGTGATCTTCACCAAGAACGCCTCGGAGTCGCTCAATCTGGTGGCGAACATGCTGGGCTGGGCCGACGAGCCCTACCGGGTGGACCACGACACCGAGATCGTCATCACGGAGATGGAGCACCACTCCAACATCGTCCCGTGGCAGCTGCTGGCGCAGCGTACGGGTGCGAAGCTGAAGTGGTTCGGCCTCAAGGAGGACGGTCGGCTGGATCTGTCGGCCGTCGACGAGGTCATCACCGAGAAGACGAAGATCGTTTCCTTCGTGCTGGTGTCCAACATCCTGGGCACGCTCAACCCGGTCGAGGCGATAGTGCGCCGCGCGCAGGAGGTCGGCGCGCTGGTCTGCGTCGACGCCTCGCAGGCCGCGCCGCACATGCCGCTCGACGTGCAGGCACTGCAGGCCGACTTCGTGGCCTTCACCGGCCACAAGATGTGCGGCCCGACGGGCATCGGCGTCCTCTGGGGCCGCCAGGAACTGCTGGAGGACCTGCCCCCGTTCCTGGGCGGCGGCGAGATGATCGAGACGGTCTCGATGCACTCGTCGACCTACGCACCGGCCCCGCACAAGTTCGAGGCGGGCACTCCGCCGATCGCGCAGGCGGTCGGCCTGGGCGCGGCGATCGACTACCTCGGCTCGATCGGCATGGACAGGATCCTCGCCCATGAGCACGCGATCACCGAGTACGCGGTGCAGCGGCTGACCGAGGTCCCCGATCTGAAGATCATCGGACCGGCCACGGCCGAGGACCGGGGCGCGGCGATCTCCTTCACTCTGGGAGACATCCATCCGCACGACGTGGGTCAGGTCCTCGACGAACAGGGCATCGCCGTCCGGGTCGGCCACCACTGCGCCCGTCCGGTCTGCCTCCGTTACGGAATTCCGGCGACCACACGAGCGTCGTTCTATCTGTACTCCACGCCGGCCGAGATCGACGCACTGGTCGAGGGGCTGGAGCACGTACGGAACTTCTTCGGCTGACAGGGACGCGAGGGCAGGCGTTGTGAAGCTTGATTCGATGTACCAGGAAGTCATCCTGGACCACTACAAGAACCCGCACGGTCGTGGTCTCAGGGATGGCGACGCCGAGGTGCACCACGTCAATCCCACCTGCGGTGACGAGATCACGCTGCGTGTGAAGTACGACGGCACGACGATCAAGGACGTGTCGTACGAGGGTCAGGGCTGCTCCATCAGCCAGGCATCGGCCTCCGTACTGAACGAACTGCTCGTCGGCAAGGAGCTGGCCGAGGCGCAGAAGATCCAGGAGACCTTTCTGGAGCTGATGCAGTCCAGGGGCCGGATCGAGCCCGACGACGCGATGGAGGAAGTCCTGGAGGACGCGGTCGCGTTCGCGGGCGTCTCCAAGTACCCGGCGAGGGTGAAGTGCGCCCTCCTGGGCTGGATGGCGTGGAAGGACGCGACGGCCCAGGCGCTGGGCGGAGCCGACGCCGAAAGGAAGACGGCATGAGTGACACCGTGGAGACGAAGCCGGTCTCGGAGGAGGAACTCCGCGAGGCCCTGATGGACGTGGTCGATCCCGAGCTGGGGATCGACGTCGTCAACCTCGGCCTCATCTACGGCATCCACATCGACGAGGCGGCGAACGTCGCCACCGTCGACATGACCCTGACGTCCGCGGCCTGTCCGCTGACGGACGTCATCGAGGACCAGGCCATGTCCGCCACGGAGGGCCTCGTCGACGAGCTGCGCATCAACTGGGTCTGGATGCCGCCGTGGGGCCCCGACAAGATCACGGACGAGGGCCGCGAGCAGTTGCGGGCACTCGGGTTCAACGTCTGAGGTCCCTGGCGCCCACCGGTGCCGGGAGGAC
>NZ_JBHUDX010000046.1:103350-134007 GCF_042678285.1 Streptomyces caeni | reverse complement strand
TGCTCAGGCCAGTCCGTTTACCAGCCGGAACGCCGAGTCCGCGCGGTAGGGGGAGGTCTGCTGGTACGGGTCCAGACGCAGCTGGAAGTTCTGGTGGCGCAGGAAGCGGCCCGGGTAGTTGACCGACTCCAGAGCAGGAGCAGCAGGCCACGGACGCGTGGCGCGGCGGCGATGGCCGCCGGGTGCGCGGCCGGTGAAACAGTAGTGGACATGACGGGCTTCCAGAACCCGTTTCGGAGAGCGGTTTCCCTGCGCGGCCCGATGGCCAGCGGACCCACTCATGTACGGTCGTACACATCGATGCGTACACTCGTACACATGGACTACGCCTTCCTCACCGGAGCCATCGCCTCCGAAGTCGTCGCGACGTCCGCCATGAAGTACAGCGACGGCTTCAGCAGGCTCTGGCCCTCGCTGGTGACCGTCCTTGGCTACGTCATCTCCTTCGTGCTGCTCGCGCAGGCCCTGAAGACCCTGTCGATCGGCACGGCCTACGCGATCTGGTCCGGCGTCGGCACCGCGACCGTCGCCGCGATCGGCCTGGTGCTCTTCGGCGAGCAACTGGGCTTCGCGAAGATCGCCGGGATAGGGCTGATCATCGGCGGGGTGGTGGTCCTGAACCTCGGAGGCGTGCACTGATGCGTCGGCGCCACGACCCCGCGCGGCGGCAGCGGATCATCGACGCGGCGATCCGGGTCGTGGGGACGAAGGGCATCGCGGGGCTCAGCCACCGCTCCGTCGCCGCCGAGGCCGATGTGCCGCTCGGCTCCACCACGTACCACTTCGCCACTCTCGACGAGCTGATGGTCGCGGCGCTGCGCCAGGTGAACGAGGGCTTCGCCAAGGTACTGGCCGCGAGCGGTGTGCCGCGGGACACGGAGGGCGACCTCGCCGCGGAGCTGGCCCGGGCCCTGGGGGAGTGGCTGGACCGCGACCGCGCCGGCGTCGAGCTCGAGTACGAGCTCTACCTTGCGGCCCTGCGCCGGCCGGCCCTGCGCCCCGTCGCCGCGGAGTGGATCGAGGAGACCGCGACCCGCCTGGCCCGGCGCATCGACCCGGCCACCGCGCGTGCCCTGCTCGCCCTGACGGACGGGATCTGCCTGCAGGTGCTGCTCACGGGCGCGCGGTACGACGAGGAGTACGCACGGGAGATGTTCACGCGGGTGATGGGCGGGTGACGCGACCGGCGCACCTCCGGACGTGGTCAGAACGCCTGTGGGCGATGGGTGGTGTGTCTGCGGGCGGCGGGGCGGTGTCTGCGGGTGACGGGCAACGGGCAACGGGCAGCGCCTGTGGGCGACGGGCACTGCGTCTGCGGCGGCGGGCAGTGCCTGTGGGCGACGGGTGGTGTGTCTGCGGGCGGCGGGCAGTGCCTGTGGGCGATGGGTGGCGCGCCTTCGGCCTCCGGTCTCTGGTTCAGGGCCGGGCCGGGTCCGGACTGTGGCCCGTGGCCCGGAACCGGCCGCCCCTGCCCTGGCTGCGGGCGCCGGGTGCCGTGGCCCGGTACGTGAGACGTCCGGGTACGGGTTCGCCGGAGTGCCCCCGGCCACGTTAGGTTTCCCCCATGACCGACACGACTGCTCCTCGTACCACCGGTGCGGTGGCCGCCGGCCTTGCCACGATCGCCGCCGACGGCACCGTCCTCGACACCTGGTTCCCCACGCCCGGACTGGCCGCCGGGCCCGGACCGTCCGGCACCGAGCGGCTGTCCGCCGAGCGGGCCGTGGAACTGCTCGGCGAGGGCGCGGCGAAGGCGATCGGCCCGGACGCCCGGCGAGGTGTCGAGGTGGTCGCGGTCCGCACGGTCATCGCCTCGCTCGACGACAAGCCGATCGACGCGCACGACGTCTACCTGCGCCTCCACCTGCTCTCGCACCGCCTGGTCAAGCCGCACGGCCAGAACCTGGACGGTATGTTCGGCTTCCTGGCCAACGTGGCCTGGACCTCGCTGGGCCCGGTCGCCGTCGACGACATCGAGACGGTGCGGCTGAACGCCCGCGCCGAGGGTCTGCACCTGCAGGTGACCTCGGTCGACAAGTTCCCGCGCATGACGGACTACGTCGCGCCGAAGGGCGTTCGCATCGCCGACGCGGACCGGGTGCGGCTCGGGGCGCACCTCGCCGAGGGCACCACGGTCATGCACGAGGGCTTCGTGAACTTCAACGCCGGCACGCTCGGCACTTCCATGGTCGAGGGCCGCATCTCCGCGGGCGTCGTGGTCGGTGACGGCTCGGACATCGGCGGCGGAGCCTCCACCATGGGCACGCTCTCCGGCGGCGGCAGCGTGATCATCTCCATCGGCGAGCGCTGCCTCATCGGCGCGGAGGCGGGCGTCGGCATCGCCCTCGGCGACGAGTGCGTCGTCGAGGCCGGCCTGTACGTCACCGCCGGCACCCGGGTCACCCTGCCCGACGGCCAGATCGTCAAGGCCCGCGAGCTCTCCGGCGTCTCCCACATCCTGTTCCGCC
This sequence comes from Streptomyces caeni, assembly GCF_042678285.1. Taxonomy (NCBI): domain Bacteria; kingdom Bacillati; phylum Actinomycetota; class Actinomycetes; order Kitasatosporales; family Streptomycetaceae; genus Streptomyces; species Streptomyces caeni. Next base: position 131,539 of record NZ_JBHUDX010000046.1, on the reverse strand, counting down.
GCAACTCGGTCACGGGCGCGGTCGAGGCCCGCCCGAACAACGCGGTCTGGGGCGGTCTGAACGAGGTCCTGCACAGCCACAACTGACCCGGCGGCCCCGCGCGCCGCGGCGAGCGCCCCTCCACGGTCCGAGGACGGTGGGAGGGCGCTCCGGTCGTTCGGGGACCTCGGCTGAACTCGCCAGGTGACCGAAATACTGCCCCCCTGCCCCGAGTGCTCCAGCGAGTACACCTACGAGATGAGTCCCCTCCTGGTCTGCCCGGAGTGCGCGCATGAGTGGGCCCCCGCGCCCCCGGCCACCGAGAGCGCGGCCGAGAGCGGGGTCGTCAAGGACGCGGTGGGCAATGTGCTCGCCGACGGCGACACGGTCACGGCGATCAAGAGCCTCAAGGTCAAGGGCAGCCCCACCGGGATCAAGGCCGGCACCAAGGTGCGCAACATCCGTCTCGTCAGCGGCGTGGACGGCCATGACATCGACTGCAGGATGGATGGGGTCGGCGCCATGCAGCTCAGGTCCGGCGTGGTCAGGAAGGCCTGAACGGAAGCCTGAACGGAAGCCTGACCGGAAGGCATGGCCGGAAGGGGAGCCGGCCTCAGGAGGCCGTGAGGATGATGAGCTGCCCGGTTGCTCGGGTCATCGCGACATAGCGCTCGACCGCTCCTTCGACGCCCTCCCCGAACTCCTCCGGGTCGACGAGGACGACCAGGTCGAAGTCGAGCCCGGCAGTCGCCTCGGGATTGGCGGATTCGGGCCACGCGCGGCCTACGCGTGCCTGGCAGCAGTGCCCGGAGCTGGCACAGACCCACCAAATGCCGCGACGTGCTCGGCGTGACGGCGTTCCGGCTCGGGGACTGAAGGCCCCGCCCATCCGCCACGGGGGAAGCGGACGGACGGGGCCGGTTCACTGCCGCTCGGCAGCGTTTGAGCGGACGCCGACTACGCGACGGCGCGGCCGACGGGCTCGGACGGCCCGGCGGCGTGAGGTGCGGCCTGGTCGGGGGTCCGTCTCGTCGGGCTTCGGAGTCTGGTGACACAAGGGGCGGTGGTTGTGGCGATGCCCCGGGCGGCTGTCCTTGGCCCCCTGTCGCCCGGGGCGGGGCGGCAGGGATCAGCGGTCCTGCCGAGGGGCTCGCGCGAGCAGGACGCGGGCGAGGATCCGCACCGCGTCCGGGTCCGGGCCGACGCGGTCGGCGTGCTCGCGGTGGGCCCAGACGTCCCAGCCGGGCCCGCTGTTGCCCATCTCACGCCCCAGGCACACCGCGTCGTCCGGGTTGCTGATCGGCTCGTCGCAGGCGCGGCACACATGCGACGCGGCGGTCATCGGGGACCGGCCAGCGTTTCGTAGTGGTCCACGAGGGCGGTCAGCGAGCGGGCCAGACGACGCGCGTGGGCGACGGCCCCGCCCGGTGCCGGGCTCGGCGCGGCGGCGAGCTTCCGGCGGGCCTCCCCCGTGCAGGCGAGTGCGCAGTACCTGGGGATGCTGTCCTTCGGGAGCCGCTCGGTGAGTTGCTCGATCTGGGGCATGAGCAGCCCCAGATGCTCACGCAGCAGGCCGGTCAGCCTCTCCAGTTCGTCGGCGGCCGGCGGCAGCGCCTCGGGGGTGGCGTCCGGGTCGAGCAGTCGGTTCGCGGTCTCGCGCATCGCCGCGATGTCCGGCACCCTGGTGCCGCTCTCGGTCTTCGCGGTCCCCGTCACCGGTCACCTCCTGCCCGGTGGATGGGGCAGCGGCAGCGTTCCGGATCGGTACTGAGCGGCTCCAGCGCGGGCTCGTACCCGTGCGGAAGGCTCATCACGGTGCCGCGGTCCTGCGTGACCGAGCCGTGGCGGTCCACTCGGTACACGCGGATGCTCATCTTGACCCTCGGGCGTGCCGGGGTCGTAGTGTTCGTCATGTCGACGTTCCCTCGAAGCGTTGGCCATGACCCCAGCGCCGGTCGCGCGGTCGCCGGGGTCCGTCGGGCTCTCCCGATGGCGTTCACGCGGTGGCCGTCGTGCTACGGCATCCACACGTGGCGATCTGCCACATGCGAGTGCTGCCACGGTCCACGGCGTGTCCTGCCGTGCGTAGGATCTTGTTGACGGCCCCGCAGTCGATGCAGGCTTCACCACGCGGCCGGACGATGCTCGCAAGCTCGTCGATCATCGCGGGCGCGAACGGAAGTGCGTCGGCCATCCCCATTCCCATCTGCTGGTTCCTGCGCGTGCGACAGATGGTGGGGGCGAAGGAAGGCCACAAGTACCCCGGCGAGGGGTAGTTGAGGCGATTCGCTCAGGTGGCGGCGCACCACTCGGCGAAGTTGGTGAGGCTCTCCGCGTCGGCGCGTTTCAGCCGCCGCAGCGTGGCGGCGTCCTCACGGACCCATGGGTGTTCGCGGGTGTGCTGGGGAGCGATCCGGCGGGCGGCTTTCAGCGACTCGAAGGCGTCGTCCGCGAGCCCGAACCACATTTGCGCACGGGCCAGTTCGATGTAGAAGCCGCTGCGGCGTTCGGCAGGCAAGCCCTTGGGCGGTCTCCAGTCGCGGGCGAGGCCGATGACTCTGCCGACGTGCTCGTCACCGAGGCTGACAGCCACGGACACCTCGTGGATGCGCACGGTGTCGGGCCCGAACGCTGTGCCGCAGTACACGTTCTCAGCTACCTGGTCGGCGAGTGCGCGTGCCTCGTTCAGGTGGGCGGTGGCGGCCACAGCATCGCGTGCCCGGCCGGCGATAACTGCGGCTCGCATGTGAAGTGCGCCTCGCGCCGCGATCTGCGGGGCCGTGTCAGGGGCGGGTGAGGCGTCCAGGGCCTGTTCCAGGGCGCGTAGACCGGGAGCGTGGGCGCGTGCGGCGAAGAACGTCTCGGTTCGTACGTAGGCGACGGATGCGGTCAGGAGCGGATCACCGGTCTCTGGGACGGCCCAGCGCATGAGTTCGATCAGGCGGGCGGACAGGTCGTGGGCGCCGAACTTGTAGGCCACGGCATCAGCCGCGCGGTATGCCTTGACCAGGAGTCCGGCCAGTTCGCCTCGTCTTCCGGTGGAAGCTTGGTGGTAGGCGCGGGCGAGTTCGGCCAGTAGGTCGGGCAGGTTGCGCACGATGAGCGTGTACTGGGCGGCCAGTCGCCATCGAGCGGCCTCGGCAATGGTCGCCCGGAGTTCGTGGAGGGGGCGGATCGGGTTGTCGTCGGGGATGTCGTAGGCGGCGATCGCGGCGGAAAGTGCCGGCAACGCGTCGTGGACGCGGGTATGGGCCGGGCCGCGGTCCGTTCGGAGTCGGATGGGGTCGACGCCGAGGGCATCCGCGATGGCTTCGAGGGTGGAATCGCCGACGCCACGCTCGCCGCGCTCGATCTTGCGGATGGTGCCGAGCGCGACGCAGGCCGCCTCGGCGAGCTGCTGCTGCGTCATCTTCGGGCGAACGGCACTGCGGTAGTAGGCGATTCGGCTGCCTACTCCGTCCTTGGTGCGTGCGGGCATAGTGGCTCCAGTTCCGTGCGTCCACTTCGAAACGTACCCGCTTCGACACGCTGCGTGTGTAGCTGAACGACCCCACTATGTCCGGCTGGTGGGGCCGTTCCATGTCCAGCTCAGGCTCCGACAATCTCGGTGAGCTGGGTGAGGCTGTCGATCCGCCAGTCCACTGCCGCCGCCACCTCCGGGTCGTCCGCCCACAGGTGTCCCCACGGTCCGCGGCGGATGTGTGCCACGCGCAGTCCGGCTGTTTTCGCCGGGAAGACGTCGTTCGCCGGGTGGTCACCGACGTACAGGGTCTCGTCCGGAGCTGCCTGGGACACTTCCAGCACACGGCGGAAGAACTCCGGCTGGGGCTTCGCCACCCCCCAGTCTTCGGAGGTCACGACCAGGTCCGCCGGGAGGCCCAGGTCTCGAAGCAGCTCGCCCGCGCGGGATGTCTGGTTGCCTGCGACGATGACGCGCATGCCGGCTCTTCGCAGTGCCGAGAGCGCCGGACGTACGTCGTCATACAGGTCGCTCTCCTCGATCCGCTCGCCGAGGCCGGCGGCTTCGCGGGCGTGATACTCGGCGGCGATATCGATGCCGGGTCGAGCGAGGCGCACGGCGTCCGCGTTGTCACGGCCTTGGGCGACGACAGCTCCCACGAGGGCAGAGAGGGTGTGGCGAGGGACGCCAAGCCAATCAGCCCAGGCCGCCCAGTAGCGATCGTCCCGGGTAATGGTCTCGCCGACGTCCAGCACGACGGTCTCAATCACTCTGGGAGCCTACGGTGTCCGCGCGAGAGCCCAACGGCCCTTCTCCAGTTCTTCCGGCGTGGCGCGCAGTTCACCGGCCCGTGATCACCGCCGCCCGGTCAGGTCCTCGTACACCGAGAGCAGTTCGTCGACCGTCTTGGCGTCCGCGGGCCGCAGCGGCGGGCGGACCGGGCCGGACGGCAGGCCGAGCCTGCCGAGCAGGCCCTTCGCGGTCACCGTGCCCGGCAGGCCGGACGCCGTCATCGACTCGATGAGCGGCAGGGCCCGTTGCTGAAGACGGGCGGCCTCGGCCGTCCTGCCCGCGTCGAACGCGTCGAGGATCGCCCGGAACCGGCGTGGCGCCACGTTGGCGACCGTGCTGACGCAACCGGCGCCGCCGACCGCGTACAGGGCGAGCACCTCCTCGTCGCAACCCGCGTAGTACGCCAACTCCGTGCGCGCCAGCACCTTCTGGGTGCCGAGCAGGTCGTACGCGCAGTCCTTGACCGCCACGATCCGCGGGTGCTCCGCGAGCCGGATCATCGTCGCGGGCTCGATGCGGGTGCCGGTGCGGCCGGGGATGTCGTACAGCACGAGCGGCAGCCCGGAGGCGTCGGCGACCGCGCGGAAGTGGGCCTCGACGGCGTCCTGCGGGGGCCGGCTGTAGTACGGCGTGACCACCAGCAGACCGTCCGCGCCCGCCTTCTCGGCCGCGAGCGCCAACTCCACGGTGTGCCGGGTGTCCGGTGTGCCGACACCCGCCACGATCGACGCCCGTCCGCCGACCGCCTCGCGTACCGCCCGCACCAGTGCCTCCTTCTCGGCGTCCGTCGTGGTGGGCGATTCACCGGTGGTGCCGGAGAGCACCAGGCCGTCGCAGCCCTCGGCCACCAGCAGGTCGGCGAGCCGCTGCGCGCCGTCGAGGTCCAGTGCTCCGTCGTCGGTGAAGGGCGTGATCATCGCGCACAGGGCGCGGCCGAAGGGAGGGGAGGCGGGGGTCGTTGTCGTCATGGCGGTAGTCTCCGGCGCCTCATTGTGTAGCTCCACTTAATTCTTCTTCACGATATCCATTAGGGATGCTGTGACGTGGCGCGCCCCCACCGAAAGCTTAACTGTCCTGGACAGAAAAAGTTTTCGGTGGGAGGGTGGAGTCATGTTGGACGTGACCGTGATCGAGGACCCCGAGGCCGCAGCCGTCTCACTCGACCCCGTACGGGCCCGGCTGCTCGCCGAGCTGGCGGCCGGGCCCGCGTCGGCCGCCATGCTGGCCGGACGCGTCGGGCAGCCCCGGCAGAAGGTGAACTACCACCTCAAGGCCCTGGAGCGGCACGGCCTGGTCGAGCTGGCCGGCGAGCGCCGCAAGGGCAACGTCACCGAGCGCCTGATGCGGGCCACCGCCGCCTCGTACGTGATCAGCCCGCTCGCGCTCGCCTCCGTGCAGCCCGACCCGGACCGCTTCCGCGACCAGCTCTCCGCGCGCTGGCTGCTCGCCCTGGGCGCCCGGCTGGTGCGGGAGGTCGGCTCGCTCGTCACCGGCGCGGCGAAGGCCCGCAGGCGGCTCGCGACATTCGCGCTCGACGGCGAGGTGCGCTTCGCCTCCGCGGCCGACCGGGCCGCGTTCGTCCAGGAGCTCACGGCGGGCCTCAGTGCCCTGATACGCAAGTACGACGCTCCGGAAACCGAGGGTGGCCGCGACCACCGGATCGTCGTGGCCGTCCACCCCACTCTCAAGCCGTCGGCTGCCGGACCCGAGGACGCGCTGTCGCCGGCCGCCGAGCCGAACCCACCGACCGACACCCCCACTTGACGCGCAGGAGCCCATCATGTCCAAGGAATTCGAGATCGTCCGCGAGTTCGAGGCCGACGCCACTCCGGAACAGGTCTGGGAGGCCGTCACCAGCGGCACCGGCGGCTGGCTGTGGCCGATGGACGCCCCCGAGCCGCGCGAGGGCGGCAAGGGGCCCTTCGGATCCACCGTCACGGCGTGGGACCCGCCGCACCGGTACACCAACCGCGTCGAGAGCGTCGAAGGCATCCACGGGCAGAGCCTCAACCAGCTCGATCACACCATCGAACCGCGCCAGGGCGGCCGACGCGCCTGGGTGCGGTACGTGCACAGCGGGATCTTCGTCGACGACTGGGACAACCAGTACGACGGTGCGAGCAAGCACACCGACTTCTACCTGCACACCCTGCGCGAGTACCTCACGCACTTCGCGCCCCGGCCGGTCGCCTTCGCGACCCTGAACGGCCCCGAGGCGTCCACGGCGGCCGACGCCCTCGACGCGGTGGTGCGGGCGCTCGGGATCGAGGAGGACGCCGTCGCGGGCTCCGCCGTGGAGGTGCGGGGTCCGCAGGGCCGCCTCTTCGACGCCGTGCTCGACTACCGCAACCCGTACTTCGCAGGACTGCGCACCGACGACGCCCTCATCCGCTTCTTCGGGCGCAACCACTGGGGCGCCCCGGTCGGCATCAGCGTCCACGACTTCGCGCCCGGCGCCGACGCGAAGGCGGACGAGGCCGCCTGGCAGGGCTGGCTGGACGAGGTCTTCTCCTGACCCGGCGTACCCATGGGACGAGCCCGGCCCCCGGACGACGGGGCCGGGCTCGTCGGCACGGGGCCGGCGGCCGCGTGGGGGCTACGGCCGGAACCGCAGCACCTGCGGGTCGTGGTCGCTGATCTGGTCGTGGAACTCCGAGTTGATGTGCACGCTGTCGTAGTCGACGTCGCAGCCGCGGCGGATCGAGGGGCTGACCAGGATCTGGTCCAGGACCTGGCTGTTGCCCTGGTAGTCGTACGTGTACCGCTCGCTCTTGCGCAGCGACTTGATCGCCGACCACAGCTCGCCGTCGCCCTCGAGGATCTTCGCGGTGTCGGAGAACTCGAAGTCGTTGATGTCGCCGAGCGCGATGACGTCGGCGTTCTTCTGCGTGTCCAGGATGTCCTCGACGAAGGCGTGCACCTCGGCCGCCTGGAGGTGGCGCTGGGTCTCCGAGCCGCGCGTCGGCGGCTGGTACTGGGCGTGCAGCGCCTGGTCGCCGCCCTTCGAGGCGAAGTGGTTGGCGATCACGAAGACCGTCCGGCCGCGGAAGACGAACTCTCCGACGAGCGGCTTGCGGCTGTCCTTCCAGGCCTCGCCGGCCGGGTCGATGCGGCCGGGGGACACCGTCAGCCGCGCCTTGCCGTGTACCTCGGTGACACCCACGGCGGTCGTCGAGTCGCCGCCCGGGCGGTCGGTGAAGGAGACCCGCTGCGGGTTGAACAGGAAGACCTGGCGGATGTTGCCGCCCGGCTGGCCGCCGTCCTGGTCGTTGACCGGGTCGATGGAGCGCCAGTCGTAGTGCGGGCCGCCCGCCGCGACGATGGCGTCGATGAGCTTGTCCACCGTCTGGGAGGCGTCGACCGTGCCGTCGTCCGTCGCCCCGTTGTTGTCCTGGATCTCCTCCAGGGACACGATGTCCGGCGACTGCAGGTTGTTCACGATCGCGGAGGCGTGGGCCTCGAAGGTGGAGTCGGACGGGTCCAGGTTCTCTACGTTGTACGTCGCCACGGCCAGCTCCCCGCGACCCTGCTTGCGAGTGGTCTCCCGCTGCAGGCCGCCGCTCTTCAGGGCGCCGATCTCCGTGGCGTCGAGGGTGTAGCCGCCGTACTGGTTGTAGTCCAGCGGGCCGGTGGTCGTGCCGGTGAGCGTGTCGCCGACGTCCGCCGTCGGGAAGTCCGCGGCCGGGCCCAGCGACTGGATCTGCAGCCGGCCGGTGTTCTGGGAGCGGTAGGAGCCGTAGACCGTGCCGCCACGGCGGTTGGCGTGCTCGTGCGGCTTCACCGTGACCCACAGCTCGCTGTACCGGTTGCTGGCGGTGACCACGCGGGCATCGGCGACCTGGACGTTCATGCCCTCCAGGGACTCGTAGTAGTCCAGGGCGTACGTCGCCGGCTCCAGGGTGAGACCGTTGATCGAGCCGTTCGCCGCCGTGTCGCCCGCCGGGGCGTACTCGGCCGGCACGGTCTGCGCGTCGATGACGACGGGCGCCGGGACCGGGTTGCCGCCGGAGAGCACCGTCACCGTCGGCCTGGTGATCTCCGTGACCGACTGATTGCCGGACGAGGTGCCGCCGGGGACGTACTCCGAGACGGTGCCCGTCACCGTGACCGAGTCGCCGACGGCGGTCTTCGGGGCGGAACCTGTGAAGACGAAGATTCCCTCACTGGTCGCGGGGTCGTCGTCCGGGGTCGGGTCCTGGATCCAGAACCCCTTGGATGAGCCGTAGGCCCGTACGCCCGTCACGATTCCGGCCACGTCCGTGACCTTCTGGCCCGCGAGCGGCGACAGGCGCGTGGTGCCCTGGATGTCATGGATGCGCACGGAGTCCGCGTGTGCCGGGGTGGTGAGGACCACGCCGGACACGGTCGAGCAGACGGCGGCGACGGTGAGCGCGGCGAGGCGCGCAGTGGACTTTCTCGGCAACGGGATCCCTCCGGGGACATGCGTGGGCGCCGGGACGAGGGTGGAGCGTGGAACTGCGCAGCCGTGACCGGTGGGGCAGTGGCGACGCGCGTAGAAGGCGGAGGCGTCGGTGAACAACTGTCCGCCGACTTCTACGCGCGTCAATCTCCTGCCTGGTCAGGGCAGTTGTCAAGGTTTCAGCCATGTACAGCGGCCGAAGGGGAGATGAACCGGGCGGCATGGGTGGAAATCCGTCTAGGCTGAGCCGTGTGTTTCGGGGCGCCCCTCGGTCACTACATACGTCTCAAGGAGACCCTGCCGATGTCAGACAGCTCCCCCTTGCCGCCGGTCCGGCTGCGCTCAGAAGCGGAGCTCGCGCGGGACGCGCTCGCCACGCCCCTGCTCTCCCGCGCCGCCCGGCTGGCCCGCTGGGCCGGCCCGGACACACGGGTCGGCACCGCGGGCGAACTGGTCGAGGAGCAACTGCCCGCCGCGGCCGAGGTCCTCGGGCTGGCCGGCGAGGACGCCGCCGCCCTCGCGAGCGAGGCATGGCGGGTCGCCGTCGACACCGGCCTGGTGGAGATCGCCGACGAGGAGGAGGGGACGGTCACCGCGGGCGCCGACCTCGCCCTGCTCACCTCCGGAAGCCCGCACGACGTGCTCCGCGTATGGCTCGACGCGCTGGAGACCACGCTGGCCGACGCGAGCGTGCCCGACCTCGGCGACCTCGTCGACGCCATGGACGGGGGCGGCGAGATCGACTTCTCCTCCCTCGACTGGGACCCCGACGCGGAGGCGGACTTCCTCGACGGGGTCCTCGGAAACCTCTATGTGCTGACGGTCGGCGAGCAGGGTCCCGGCGACAGCCCGGTGCCGCTGCCCGCCCTCGCCGCGTCGGTCATCGTGCCCGACGACATGGGCGAGCCGACGAACGAGGTCCTGGAACAGGTGTCGGACGCGATGATGCGGCTCGACGACCAGTTCCGGGTTCTCGAACCGATCGGGCTCGTCGACTTCCAGCCCGTCGACGAGGCGCTGTTGACCGATGACGGTGAGGAACCCGCGGCACCCGTCGACGAGACGGACGTCACCCGGTACGGGATGGTGCGGCTGACCCCGCTCGGGCTGTTCGGGATGCGGACCCGGCTGCTGGAGGCCGGGATGACCGCGCCCGCGGTGGGCGAACTGGCGGACAAGGGCGCCGACGTGCTGCTCGACGGTACGTCCGCCTTTCCGCCCGCTGCGGCGCAGGCCGAGACGGAGCAGTGGCTGGCGCGCCGCGAACCGCTCGCGGCGGCACGTGAGTTGCTCGCGGCGGCACGCGGCTCGGACGCCGGGGCGCCGCTGCGCCGGCTGCGCTGCCAGCAGGCGCTCTCCCTGGTGGGAGCGGACGCGGAGCCGGCCCTGCGCGAGGTCCTGGACGACGCGGAACTGGGGGGCCTGGCACGGGTCTGGCTCACCGAGCGCGGTGCGGCCCAGGTGCCCGCGCCGCCCGAGTCGATGGTCTTCTGGCTGACCATCGACACGGTGGCCGCGCAACTGGCCGCCGAGGGCAACTCGGTGGAACTGCAGGCGCTGGTGGAGGGCCTCGCGGCGCAGCACCGCGGTTTCTTCACCACGGCGTGGCGGGTGGATCACCCCGCCACCCCGGAGGTCCTGGAGGCGATGGGGCGCCTGCACCCGGACAAGAAGGTCGCCAAGGAAGCACGGAAGGCGGCGTTCAAGGCCCGTTCCCAGCAAGGTGGTTGAGGTGCGGCCGGTGACGCGGACCGGTACGCCGCGGCCCGCGCCGCGCCGCGCCGTCCGGTGGCCCGGACCCGGACCCGGATCCGTGCCACCGGACGGCGCCGTCCCCTCAGGAGACGGACCGCTCCACGGGAATCCACAGCTCGGCGTCCGCCCGGGCCCCGTCCCCTGACAGGCGTACCCGCAGGATCTCGGGCCCCGGCACGGTCCGGTACGGATTCGACGGGAACCACTGCGTGAACACGTCCCGCCACAGATGCTGGAGCGACTGGGGGAACGGGCCGGAGTTCTCGAAGACGGCCCACGTCCCCGCCGGAACCGGAAGGACATCCATGCCTTCGGGCGCCTCGGCGCGCGTCACCGCACCGTGGTAGTAGTCGAGTTCGGTCCCCTCCGCCCGGCTCGGGTCGAGCCCGTCGCTCACCGCGACGATCCCCTCCGGCTCCTGGTCGGACAACGCCGCGATACACCGCAGCGTCTCCGCGTCGATGCCCCGGACGAACTCGGCGATGGCCGGGTTGACGCCCTCATGGAGGAGTGGGACGCGGGCCTTCCTCCCGACCACGCGGAACTCCCCTTTGTCCGCGATCCTGTAGCGCATGCTGCTGCTCCCTTCCACGATGAGCCGGAAGGACATCCGCGGCTGGGACTGCAGAGCCGCACCGGTCCGCCGTGCCTCCCCCGGGCCCACACCGTGCACGGCGCGGAACGCACGGGCGAACGCCTCCCCCGACCCGTAGCCGTAGCGCGTCGCGATGTCCAGCAGGGTCCGCTCACCGGCCAGCACCTCGGCGCCCGCCACCGTCAGCCGCCTGCGCCGGACGTACTCCGACAGCGGGATGCCCGCCAGGGCGGAGAACAGCCTGCGGAAGTGGTACTCCGATGTCATCGCGATGCGCGCGAGATCGGTCACGTCGATCGGCCGGTCGAGGTACGACTCGATGTGCTCCATGGCCTGGTTCAGCCGCTCCAGCACCCCGGTCTCCTTCCCTTTCGACCACCCACCGTAGGAAGATCCCACCCGCCGGACCCGACTTCCTGTGCCCGGCGTGGTCGGGTCCGGTGAGAGCCCGCGGCGGCACGGCGTGACGGATGCGCGGAACGGCGCCCTCGTGCGTCGGGCCCCGTTCAACCCGCCTTCATACGGGGGAGGGCCGTATGCGCGCAACGAGGCCCGCGTCCACCCGGACTCGCTCCCCTTCCCCAGGAGACGGGATGTCGCTCACCCGCCGGGACTTCGCCGGACGGGCTCGTCGACCTGGTCTCGCGCGGGGAGGCCGACCGGGGCTCCACGGTCCTCTACGCCCGTCTCGGGGGCAGCCCGCGCTGAACGCGTACAGCGCGCTCTTCCGGGTCGGGCAGCGGTCCGGCAGCGGTCCGTGCAGGTCAGGCAGCGGTCCTGCTCCTGCCGGGGGCTCTCGGTCCGGCGGTGCCGTGCGCACGGGGGGAGGTGATCGCGAAGGCCGACACCAGCAGGGCGGCCAGCGCGATCAGGCAGCCGACACCGAACGCGCGGGACGAGCCCTCGGTGAGGATCCCCGCCGGGGTGCCGGTCGCGTGCCGGGACGCCGTGCCGAAGACCGTGACCAGGACGGACAGACCGAGGGTGCCGCCGAGCCACTGCAGGGTCTGCAGCAGACCGGAGGCGGCGCCGGCCTCGTCCCGACGGACACCGGCGAGGATGGTCGCGTTGAGCGGCATGAAGCTCAGCCCGACGCCGAGGCCCATCAGCAGCAGCGGGCCGAGCAGCCCGGTGGCGTACCCGTCGCCGGGGCGCAGCCGCCACAGCCATCCGGTCGCCACGACGACCAGTGTCATGCCGGTCAGCAGCACCGGCTTGGCGCCGAGGCGCGCCAGCAGCCGCGGCACGAGGCGGACGGTCGTGAACATCATCAGGGTCATCGGCAGGAAGGCGAATCCCGCGCGCAACGGGCTGTAGTGCAGGGCCTGCTGGCTGATCAGGGTGAGGAAGTAGAACGCCCCGAACATGCCCGCGGGCAGCAGCAGAACGCCCGTACAGCCGCCCGCGCGGTTGCGGTCCGCCAACAGACGCAGCGGCATGATCGGCTGACCGGCCCGGGACTCGATCAGGACGAAGCCCGTGAGCATGGCCGCCGCCGTGCCGAAGGCGAGCTGTGCCTGGGTGTCGCTCCAGCCCTGATCCGAGACGCGGATGAACGCGTGGACGAGCGAGGCCGTGCCGACCGTTCCGGTGAGGGCGCCCGCGGCGTCGAACCGGCCCGTGTGACGCGGGGTTTCGGTGACGAAGCGGAAAAGGGCCAGGGCCACCGCGGCACCGATCGGCACGTTGATCAGCAAGGCCCAGTGCCAGGATGCCCAGGAGGTCAGCATGCCGCCGAGCACGAGGCCGACGGAGGCGCCGATGCCGGCCATGGACGAGTAGGCGCTCAGGGCCTGGTGCCGGCGCGGCCCCTCGGGGAAGTGGGTGGTGATCAGGGCGAGGGTGCTGGGCGCGATCAGGGCGGCGCCGACGCCCTGGAGCGCGCGGGCCGTCAGCAGCCAGGCGCTCTCGGTGGCGAGGCCGCCCAGGAGGGAGGAGAGGGCGAAGAGCAACACCCCGGCGGTGAGGGTGCGGCGGCGGCCGACGATGTCCCCGACCCGCCCGCCGAGCAGCAGCAGTCCGCCGAAGGCGAGGCTGTAGGAGTTGAGCACCCAGGACAGGCCGGTGCGGCTGAAGCCGAGGTCCTGTTGGATGTCGGGCAGGGCGACGTTGACGACGGTCGAGTCGACGCCGACCATCAGGTAGGCGGTGACGACGACGAAGAGGACGGTGCCGGGTCTGGCGGATTGCTGAGGTGCGGACGGCGCGTAGGTGGTCGTGGACAGTGCGGACGGGGTGGACATGGAGTTCTCCCGGTCTGGCGTCCCCGGGCACGATGGATGCGGGCAGCACGGAGGAACGGTGTGTGGGCGGCGCGAGCCGCCCGCGGAAGCAACCGGGGACTGTCTCCGTTTAGTGCCCGACAAGATACGGAGATGGTCCCCGGTTCGCAAGGAGTGTCTGGATGCCGCAGGTCAAGCCCATGCGAGCGGACGCCCGTCGCAACTACGAGCGGCTGCTGAGGGCGGCGGCCGCCGCGTTCGCCGAGTACGGTGAGAACGCGTCGCTCGATGACATCGCCAAGCGCGCGGGGGTCGGCTCCGGCACGCTCTACCGCCACTTCCCGACGCGCCAGGCGCTGCTGGAGGCGGCCTACGTCGACCGGATCGAGGCGATCGCCGCGCGGGCGGACGAGATCGCGAAGGAGCTTCCGCCGGGTGAGGCGCTGGTGGAATGGCTCAACGAGCTGTGCGCCGGAACGATCCAGGTGCGCGGCCTCAAGGCACTGCTGGGATCGGCCGTCACGGACGGCAGCTCGGCGGCCGTCACGGCCTGCGGCACATGCATGAAGGAGGCCGCCACGCGGCTGGTCGAGGCCGCGCAGCGGGAGGGGGACCTGCGGGCGGACGTCGAGCCGATCGAGATCCTCCGGCTGGCCCACGGGGTGGCGACGGCGTCCGAACTCGCCGATGGCGAGGGCAGGCACATTCGCCGCTATCTGTCGCTGCTGACGGAGGGGCTGCGGCCGTAGGGCCGAGGCCCCAGGGCCGCGCACCCGAGGGCCCGGGCCCGGTGCGCCCGCGGTTCCAGGGCCGGTGCACGCACGGTCCTACGGTTGGCGCGCCCGCGGTTCCAGGGCCGGGGCGCCCGCGGTTGTAGGGTCGGCGCGCACGCACGGTCCTACGGTCGGCGCGCACGCACGGTCCTACGGGCGAGGCACCCGAGGGCCCCGGCCCGGGGTGCCGCGGTATCGTACGACCGCCTACAGCGCCTGCGCCGCCGGCTTCACCATGTTCCGCACCGTGCGGGCCTTGACGAAGTCGCCCATGGCCGTCATCTCCCACTCCCCGGAGAACTGCCGGATGAGCTTGGCCATCATCACGCCCGTCTGCGGCTCGGTGCCCGTGAGGTCGAAGCGGACCAGTTCCTGGTCGGTCGCGGCGTCGACGAGGCGGCAGTACGCCTTGGCCACCTCCGTGAACTTCTGCCCGGAGAAGGAGTTCACGGTGAACACCAGGCCCGTGACCTCCTGCGGAAGGCGTCCGAGGTCGACCACGATGACCTCGTCGTCGCCGGCGCCCTCGCCCGTGAGGTTGTCACCGGAGTGCTTGACGGCGCCGCCGAGGATGGTCAGCTTGCCGAAGTAGCAGCTGTCGATGTGGTTGCGCTGCGGGCCGTAGGCGATCACGGACGCGTCCAGGTCGATGTCCTTCCCGCGGAAGGCGGGCTCCCAGCCGAGGCCCATCTTGACCTGGGACAGCAGCGGACGGCCGCCCTTGACGAGGGAGACGGTCTGGTTCTTCTGGAGGCTGACCCGGCCCTTGTCCAGATTGATCTTCCCGCCGCCGGGAGCCGGTGCGGGCGGCGCCGGAGGCGCGGCGGGCATCGGGGGACCGGCGGGCGCGGCGACCTGTGCCGGAGGCGCGGCGGGCGGGGGCGGGACGGCGGGCTGCGCGGGCGCGGCCGGCTCCTCCACCGTGACCCCGAAGTCGGTGGCGATGCCCGCCAGTCCGTTCGCATACCCCTGGCCGACCGCGCGGGCCTTCCACACGCCGCCTCGCAGGTAGATCTCCACGACCACCAGGGCCGTCTCGGTGCCCAGGCGCGGGGGAGTGAACGTGGCCAGGACGCTGTTGTCGTCCGCGTCGCGGATCGTGGCCGTCGGCTCGATGCCCTGGAAGGTCTGGCCCGCGGCGTCCGGGCTCGCGGTCACGACGATCTTCTCGATGCCCTGGGGGAGCCCACCGGTGTCGACCGTGATCGAGTCGGGGCTCGTGCCGCCGCCCGAGCGGTAGGTCACGCCGGGGCCCGCGGGCTGGTTGTAGAAGATGAAGTCGTCGTCGGAGCGCACCTTGCCGTCGGAGGTGAGCAGCAGGCCCGATACGTCGAGCCGCACCGGGGCGGCGACGTCCACCGTCACGCGGGCGGCGGAGAGAGGGATGTTCGAGCCGGGGGTCATAGCTGTCATGCCTGAGGTAACGAGCGAGGGCGCTTTACCGTTCCCTTACCCGCCGCCGTATGGCCGACGCGGCCGGGCCCCCGGCCCCGATCCCCTACGGCACCACCACGATCTTCCTGCCCACCCCCGCCGCGAACTGCTCCAGCGCCTGCGGGTACCGCTCCAGCGGAAGCCGGTCGCTGATGAACACCCCGGGGTCGAGCACCCCGCCCGCGAACAGTTCGGCCGCCCGCTCGAAGCTGTGCAGCACGGCCATCGAACCGGTGATGGTGATCTCCTGGTTGTAGATGCGGTACGGGTCGATCGTGACCCGCGTCGCGTAGTCGGCGACGCCGAACTGCAGGAACGTGCCCGCCTTCGCCACCCGCCCGAGGCCGTCCTGGATCGCCGCCGCGTTGCCCGTGGCGTCCACCACCAGGTCCCAGCCCTGAGGGCGGTCCAGTTCGTCCGCGCTCGCCGCGGACGCCGTCACGCCCAGCCGCCGCGCCGTCTCAAGGCGCGCCGGGTTCACGTCCACCACGTCCACGCTCGCCGCGCCCGTCCGCTTCGCCAGCTCCAGCATCATCAGGCCCATCGTTCCGGAGCCGTAGATCAGGACGTGCGCGCCCAGACGGGACTGCAGGACGTCGTAGCCCCGGACCGCGCAGGACAGCGGTTCGATCAGCGCCGCGTCCTGGGTGCGGATGTGTTCGGGGAGCTTGACGCAGTTCGCGACCGGGGCCAGCGCGTACTGCGCCGCACCGCCGGCCGTCGTCACACCGATGGCGGCCCACCGCTCACAGAGGTTGTTGTGACCCGTACGGCAGTACCGGCACTCGTGGCAGTACAGGGACGGGTCCACGGCCACCCGGTCGCCGACCGACACCTCGGTGACGCCGGTGCCTACCCCGACCACCTCGCCCGCGAACTCGTGGCCCGGCACGATCGGCAGCGTGGGCGCGAACTCGCCCTGGAGGATGTGCAGATCCGTACCGCACAGACCGCAGGCCGCGACCTCGACGACGACCTCGCGGGCTCCCGGCGTCGGGTCCGGGACCTGGGAGACGACGGCCCGGCCCACGGACTCGATGACGGCGGCCTTCATTTGACGGCTCCCAACGACAGGCCCTGGACCAGCTTGTCCTGGGCGGCGAACCCCGCGGCCAGCACCGGCAGGGAGATGACGAGCGACGCGGCGCACACCTTCGCCAGGAACAGGCCCTGACTGGTGATGAAGGTGGTCAGGAAGACGGGGGCGGTCTCGGCCACCACGCCGGTGAGCACCCGGGCGAACAGCAGTTCATTCCAGCTGAAGATGAAGCAGATCAGCGCGGTGGCGGCGATGCCGGGAAGGGCGATCGGGGCCACCACACGGCCCAGCACCGTGGGCAGCCGGGCGCCGTCGATCTGTGCCGCCTCGATGACCGCGACCGGCACCTCGGACAGGAAGGACTGCATCATCCACACCGCGATCGGCAGGTTCATGGCGGTGTACAGCACGACCAGCGCCCAGACGTTGTCGAGCAGCCCGGCGTCCTTGGCGAAGAGGTAGATCGGCAGCAGGCCCGCCACCGCCGGCAGCATCTTGGTGGACAGGAAGAAGAACAGCACGTCCGTCCACTTCCTCACCGGCCGGATGGACAGCGCGTACGCGGCCGGCAGCGCGAGGAGCAGGGTCAGCGCGGTGGAGGCCACCGACGCCGTCGTCGAGTTGATCAGCGAGGGCCAGGGGCTGGCGCCTGAGTCCAGGCCGAAGAACTCGCGGTAGCTGTCCAGGGTGAGGGAGGCGGTGAGGGAGGGCGGGTTGGTCGCAGCGTCCGTCTCGGAGTGGAAGGACGTCAGGGCCATCCAGGCGATGGGCAGCACGAACAGGATGCCGGCCAGCCAGGCGGCCACCCCGAGGGCGTTGCCCCTGAGCCCGGGGCCGGAGCGGGTCCGTCGCGGTGCGCGCGGACGTGGTGCGGCGGTGGCCGTGGTCGTCATGCGCGGGACGCCTCCTCACGGAACAGGGACGACACGACGCGCAGGGCGAAGGTCGCCAGGGCGATGGAGCCGATGACGACGAGGACGCCGGCCGCGGAGGCGAGACCGTTCTCGTGCGCCTGGTAGAAGGTCTGGTAGACGGTGTAGGGCAGGTTCGCGGTGCCCAGGCCGCCGGAGGTGATGGTGAACACCGCGTCGAAGTTCTGCACGATGTAGATCGAGCCGAGCAGCACGCCCAGTTCGAGGTAGCGGCGCAGATGCGGCAGGGTGATGTGGACGAACACCTGCCAGTCGCCCGCGCCGTCCATCCGGGCCGCCTCGACCAGCTCGGGGTCCCGGCTCTGCAGCCCGGCCAGCAGGATGAGCATCATGAAGGGCGTCCACTGCCACACCAGCGATGCCTCGACCGCCGCCAGCGGCATGTCGGAGATCCAGTCCGGCTGGGGCGCGCGGTCTCCCCCGATCCAGTGCAGGACGCCGTTGAACAGGCCGTACTCGGGGTTGAACAGCACGTGCTTCCACAGCAGGGCGGCCGCGATCGGCACCAGCAGGAAGGGCGCGATGAGCATGGTGCGGACGGCGGCCCGGCCGCGGAAGCGGCGGTCGAGCAGGAGCGCGAGGATCAGCCCGAGCAGCAGGCTGACGAGCACCACGGTGACGGTCAGCAGGACGGTCGTCCACACCGACTTGCGCAGTTCCGGGGTGCTGATGACGTCGGAGTAGTTGGCGAGTCCGGCGAAGTGGCGGTCGTCCGGGTACAGCGCGTTCCAGTCGAAGAACGAGATCACCAGGGTCGCCACGAACGGCAGCTGTGTCACGACGATCATGAAGATCAGCGCTGGCAGCAGAGGGGCCCGCGTGGCCCACGCGCGCATGCGGTTCGGCGGCCGGGCCGCCGGCCGCGCGGAGGCGGCGGCGACCCGGGCGGTGCTGGTGACGGTCATGATCCCTCGTACTTCTTGGCGACGGCCTTCGCGTACTGCTGCGACTTCTTCAGCGCGCTGTCCACGGACTGCCGGCCCGCGATGGCGGAGCTGATCTCCTGGGAGACCTTGGTGCCCAGGTCGGTGAACTCGGGGATGCCCACGAACTGGATGCCCGGCGCGGGGCGCGGCTGCACGCCCGGGTCCGCCGGCTTGGCGCTCGCGATGGCGTCCCGGGT
Organism: Streptomyces caeni; assembly: GCF_042678285.1. Lineage (NCBI taxonomy): Bacteria > Bacillati > Actinomycetota > Actinomycetes > Kitasatosporales > Streptomycetaceae > Streptomyces > Streptomyces caeni. The sequence goes on along the minus strand of NZ_JBHUDX010000046.1, from coordinate 113,015 downwards.
GACGTCGGCGAAGGCGGCCGCCTCCTGGTGGTACTGCGGGATGTCATAGGTCGACGTGCGCTTGCCGGCGGGCACGTTGGCCCAGCCGGCCGTCCTGCCGACGAGCCTCTCGTAGTCCTTGCCGGACGCCCACGAGATGAACTTCCAGGCGTCGTCGGCGTGCTTGGACGCCTTCTGGACGCCCCACGCCCAGGTGTAGAGCCAGCCGGAGCTCTCCGTCTTCTCGACCGGGGCCGGGACGTAGCCGATCTTGCCCTTGACCGGGGACCCGGGGGCCTCCAGCGAGCCGGCGCCGCTCGTGGCGTCGTACCACATCGCCGTCTTGCCCTGCGTCATGTCGTTCAGGCACTCGGCGAAGCCGGACTGCGCGGCGCCCGACTCCCCGTGCTTGCGGACCAGATCGACGTAGAACTGCGTGGCCTGCCGGAACTCCTCGGAGTCCAGCCGGGCCTTCCAGCCCTTGTCGAACCAGGTGCCGCCGAAGGTGTTGACGACCGTGGTCAGCGGCGCCATCACCTCGCCCCAGCCGGGCAGCCCGCGCAGGCAGATGCCCTTCATGCCGGGTTCGGCGCCGTCCGCCTCGGCGGCCAGGCCGGCGACCTGCCGCCAGGTGGGCTTGGCCGGCATGGTCAGGCCCTTCTTCTGGAAGACGTCCTTGCGGTACATCAGGAAGGAGGACTCACCGTAGAAGGGCTCGCCGTAGAGCTTGCCGTCCGCGGCGGTGAGGGCCTGCCGCATGGGCGCGAGGATGTCCTGCTGGTCGAAGGCGGTGTCGCTCTTGACGTACGAGTCGATCGGGTGGAGCCAGCCGTTCTTGGCGTAGATCGGGATCTCGTAGTTGCTGAGCGTGGCGACGTCGTACTGGCCCGCCTGGTTGGCGAAGTCCTGGCTGATCTTGTCTCTGACGTCGTTCTCCGGCAGGACGGTGAAGTTCACCTTGATCCCGGTGTCCTTGGTGAAGTGGCCGGCGGTGAGCTTCTGCAGCTCCACCATCTGGGGGTTGTTCACCATCAGGACGTTGATGGAGTGGGCGGAGGATCCGCCGCCGGCGCCGCCGGCGCCCGAGCAGGCGGCGAGCAGGGGGCTGATCAGCGTTCCTGCGGCGGCCACGGCAAGCAGGGTGCGGGGCGTTCGTCGGCTCTGGGTTCGCATGGGTGCTCCTGGTCGCTCATGGGTGGTCAACGGCGGAGGCCGTCGGATGTCGGCGGTGTGAGGGTGTGCGGGACCGCCGTGCGGCTCGCCGGGGGCGGCGGGCGGACGGTTGGGAGAGGGGTGTGCGGTTGTCCGGAGGGCGGCCGCGGTGTCAGACCCGGATGACCTGCGGCCCCAGTAGCGCGTAGCGGTGAGCCTCGGAGGCCGGCAACAGGGTGCTGGTGACGATGGCCTCCAGGTCGCCGATCTCGGCGAACCGGCAGAAGCTCACCGCCCCGAACTTGGTGTGCACGCCCGCGAAGACCGTGCGGCGCGCCGCACGGAGCGCCTGTGCCTTGACCTCGCTGACCGCCGGGTCGGGCGTGGTCAGCCCGTGTTCGCGGGAGATGCCGTTGGCGCCGATGTAGGCCAGGTCGAGCACGAACCCGGCCAGCATCTTCGTCGTCCAGTGGTCGACGGTGGCCAGCGTGCCGGGCCGCAGCCGTCCGCCCAGCAGCAGGACCGTCGTGTTCTCGGCCTCGGCGAGCGCGCCCGCGGTGGCCAGGGACGCAGTGACCACGGTCAGCGGCTGGTCCCGGGGCAGCGCCTCGGCGATGAGCTGCGGGGTGAACCCCTCGTCCACGAAGACGGTCTCGGCGTCCCCGAGCAGTTCGGCCGCGGCGGTCGCGATCCGGCGCTTCTCGGGTACGTGGCTGGTGGCGCGGAAGGCGAGGGTCGTCTCGAAGCCCGCGCTCTCCACGGGGTAGGCGCCGCCGTGCGTACGGCGGATGAGCCCGTGGTCCTCCAGGGCGCGCAGATCGCGTCGCACGGTCTCCTTGGCGACGCCCAGTTCGGCGGCGAGCGCGGTGACGTCGACCGAGCCGGTGCGGCGGGCGGCCCGCACGATTTCCCGCTGGCGCTCCTCCGCCGTGCTCGCGGCCATGGCCGACACCGCCTTCCCTGTGTGCTGTGCGTGCTGCCCGTTCGGGCCCGGTGGGGCCCATGGGGGAAGTTGTACAGCGGGTGCGCGGCGGTGACCAGGTCTGTTGCAGGCCCGATGGCGCCCGTGTGTGCCCGTTCGGCCCGGGTGGTGCCCGTCTCGGACCTGCGGGGCTGTGGGCCGGGGGGGTGGGATCGGGCACCGCGGATGCCCGAATGCGGCGGCGGGCGGGCCCGTTCGGTGCCCGCCCGCCCGCTTGCGCCGGAATGTCCGCGTCAGTGCGGCCAGATCGGCGGGTCCGTGACGAAGTGGCCGCCCAGGCGCGCGTGGGCCGGGTCGTCCGGCTGGAGGCCGCCCTGCTCGGCGAGGAGCTTGCCGGCGTAGGGCTCGGAGTCGTCCCGCGGTTCGTAGCCGAGCGCCCGGGCGTCGGTCAGGTCCCACCACAGGCGGGTGTTGGCGGAGGAGCCGTAGACGACGGTGTGGCCGACGTTCTCGGCGGTCAGGGCCGCGTGGAAGAGGCGGGCGCCGTCCGCGGGGCTCATCCAGAGGGAGAGCATGCGCACGCTGGTCGGCTCGGGGAAGCAGGAGCCGATGCGCACAGAGACCGTCTCCAGGCCGTGCTTGTCCCAGTAGAGCTGGGCGAGGTCCTCACCGAAGCACTTCGACAAGCCGTAGAAGGTGTCCGGGCGGCGCGGGGTGTCGACCGGGATCAGCGGGTCGTCGCCCTGGGGGCGCGGGGTGTAGCCGACGGCGTGGTTGGAGGAGGCGAACACGATCCGGCGCACGCCCCCCTCGCGAGCGGCCTCGTACAGGTTGTAGGTGCCCTCGATGTTCGCCTTGAGGATCTTGTCGAACGTCGACTCCAGGGAGATGCCCGCCAGGTGGAGGATCGCGTCGACACCGTGCACGGCCTCGCGCAGGGCCTCCCTGTCGGCGAGGTCCGCGGTGATCGCCTCCGGTTCGCCCTCGATCGGCCTGAGGTCCAGCAGCCGCAGGGTGTAGCCGTACCCGGGCAGCAGTCCCCGCATCAGGGTGCCGAGTCCTCCGGCGGCGCCGGTCAGCAGAACGGTACGGGGAGCGGGCATCCGTGGTCTCCTTGAGTTAACGGCCGCATTCGTGTACAGGATTCACATTCATGTACACGCTAGGGAGCGTCCGCGCGGCCCGTCAAGCGGGGGCGGCCTCGGCGTGTTCGGGGTGTGTTCGCCCGTTGTCCTGCGCGTGTGGCCGCTTGACTGCCCCCAGGGTGCCGCTTAGCGTGGGCGAGTTCAGGGATATGGACGCAGATCAGGAACGTGCACTGGTGGCGAGGGCCGGCGGACCGGTGCGCATCCGAGCGCCTGTTCAAGGGAGAGCCCGTGACGTCAGCCACTCTCGCCGCTCGACTCGGCATTCCCAGCGGGCCGCTGTTCTTCCCCGTCACCGCCTACGCGCCCGGCGGCCCGGTCGCCCTCGACGTCTACCGGGCGCATGTGCGCACGGGCGTCGAGGCGGGAGCCGCCGCCGTCTTCGCCTGCTGCGGCACGGGTGAGTTCCACGCGCTCACGCCCGAGGAGTTCCAGGAGTGCGTCCGGACGGCCGTCGAGGCGGCGGACGGACGGGTGCCGGTCGTGGCGGGCACCGGGTACGGGACCGCGCTCGCCGTGCGCTACGCACATCTCGCGCGGGACGCCGGGGCCGACGGGCTGCTGGCCATGCCGCCCTACCTGGTCGTCGCGGGGCAGCAGGGGCTGCTGCGGCACTACCGGGAGCTGGCCGCGGCGGCCTCGCTGCCGATCGTCGTCTACCAGCGCGACAACGCCGTGTTCACCCCGGGGACGGTGGCCGCACTGGCCCGCACGGACGGCGTCATCGGCTTCAAGGACGGGCTCGGCGACCTGGACCTGATGCAGCGGATCGTGAGCACCGTACGCACCGAGGTCCAGGGCGAGTTCCTCTACTTCAACGGGCTGCCGACAGCCGAGCAGACCCAGCTCGCCTACCGCGGCATCGGCATCACGCTGTACTCGTCCGCCGTGTTCTGCTTCGCCCCCGAGATCGCCCTCGCCTTCCACAAGGCACTGGCCTCCGGCGACGACACCACCGCCCACCGGCTCCTCGACGGCTTCTACCGCCCGTTCGTCGAACTGCGCGCCCAGGGCCGCGGCTACGCGGTCTCCCTCGTCAAGGCGGGCGTCCGGCTGCGCGGCCTCGACGTCGGCGAGGTGCGTCCGCCGCTGCACGAGCCGGCCGAGGACCACGTCACACAGCTCGCCCGGCTCATCGACCGCGGACGGACGCTGCTGCGGGAGGGCATGTGAGGGCCTCTGCATTCCTCTACCCCTGGGACGTCAACGGGGACCCGGAGGCGGCCGACCGCATCGCCGCGCTGGGCGTGCACCAGGTGACGCTGGCGTCCGCCTACCACTCCACCCGCGCGCTGACCCCCCGGCATCCCCGGCACCGCGTCGTCACAGCCCGCCACGCGGCCGTGCTCTACCCGGCGGATCCGCGCTGGGAGGGCCGGGCCCTGCGCCCCCACGCCGCCGGGGACTGGGCCCCCGGCGACGCGTTCGGTGAGGCCGCCGAGGTGCTCGCCGGCGCCGGGGTCGACGTGCACAGCTGGGTGGTGCTGGCGCACGACTCCCGCCTCGGCGAGGAACATCCGCAGACCTCCGTGGTCAACGCCTACGGCGACCGCTACCCCTGGGCGCCGTGCATCGCGCAGCCCGCCACACGCGCCTACCTCGTGGACCTCGCGGCCGAGGCGGCCGGGCGGCCGGGCGCGCGCGGCACCGAACTGGAGTCGCTCGGCTGGTACGGGCTCGCGCATCTGCACGCCCACGACAAGACGGGCGGGGTGACGCTCGGGGACGCCGGGCAGTACCTCATGTCGCTGTGCTTCTGCGCGAGCTGCCGCCGGGGGTACGGGGAGCAGGGCCTGGATGCCGGGGAGCCGGCGGCGGCGGTACGGGCCGCGCTGGAGCCGGTGTGGCGCGGCGCGCCCTCCGGCGGAGGCTGGCCGGGCGTCGAGAAGCTGCTCGGCGGGTTCATGGCGGCCGCCACGCGCGCCTGGCGCGAGCGCACCGCCCGCACCCTCCAGGAGGCGGCGGTGGCCGCGGTCCGCGCGGCCGCGCCCGGCGACGGCTTCCAGGTCCTGCTGCACGCGGATCCGGTGTCGTACCACTGCGGGGCGAACGCGGGCGTCGACCCCGGGCACATCCTGTCCGTCGCCGACGGAGTGGTGGTGCCCTGCACCGGCGGCGCGGGCCTGCTGACGCCGTTCGCGCGGCACGCCCGGCGGGAGACCGTCCTCGCGGCCAACTTCACCGTCGTCTCCGGAATGGGCGGCAGCCCGGGGACGCTGGCCGCGGACGCGGAGGGCGCCGCCGCGCTCGGCGCCACGGAACTGCGGCTCTACCACGTCGGGTTGGCGTCCGACGGCGACCTGGAGGCGGTGCGGGAGGCCCTCGTGGGCCGGTGAAGCAGCGGGGTCACCGCCACCGGCAGGAGCAGACCCACCACCACCAGGACCACCCGGTGGCCGATCGCCTCCACCACTGCCGCGCCCACGGCCAGACCGATCGCGTTCGGCGCGTACAGCAGCGTGCCCGCCGTGGCGGCCGCGCGGCCCAGCAGCGGCCCCGGCGTCTCCCGCTGCACCGCGGTGTACGCCGCGATCAGCACACAGGGCAGCCCCAGGCCGATCGCCGCACCGCACACGAGCGCCACCGGATCGGACGGGATCGCGCGCAGCGCCACGGCAGCGGCCGTGAGGGCGATGCCGCACGCCGCGAACCGGCGCTCGCCCAGGCGGCGCAGGGCGGAGCCCGAGAGCGCCCCGACCGCCACCGACCCGGCGCCCTGGACGGCGGCGAGCACCCCGGCGTAGGCGGGGGAGTGCCCGAGGCCGTCGACGACGGCGTAGACCATCGCGCCGTTGACTCCCGCGGCGAGCATCGTGATGCCGCCCGCCAGGACCAGGGGCCGCAGCCGCGGATGCGCCCACAGGTGACGCGCGCCCTCGGCCGTCCCCGCGCGCCATCCGGCGGTGGGCCGCTCCGGCCTGCTCTCACGGACCCGCAGACCCGCGTACAGGGCGGTGGCGATCACGAACGTGGCCGCGTCCAGGAGTGCCACGGCCGGGCCGCCGTACGCCGCGTACAGGCCCGCGCCCGCCAGCGGGGCCAGGAGCTTCGTGCCCTCGGTGGCGGTCATCCGCAGGCCGTTGACGTCACCGAGCAGCGAGCCGTCGACGGCGGTGGCCATCAGCGCCGACTCGGCCGCGTCGTGCACGACGCCGGCCGCCCCGTACAGGAACAGGACCGCGTACAGCAGCCACAGCCGGTCCCGGGAGCCGACGGCGCAGAGGGCGGGCAGGAGGACCGCCAGGGCCAGGTTCACCGCGATCAGCAGCGGCTTGCGGCGCACGCGGTCGGCGATCGTGCCCAGCGCGGGCGCGATCAGGGTCGGCGCCCACATGGCGAGCAGGCACAGCGCGGCCAGCCCGTCCGAGCCCGTGAGCTCCTTGACCCACACCCCGGCCGCCAGCCACAGCGCCGACGTCCCCAGCCCCGACACCAGCACCCCGGCCAGGTAGAGCCCCGCGTTGCGGTCGCGCAGGACGCGCGCCCCGGTCCATGTCCTCGTCATGCCCGGTCATCGTGGTGCTAAGGCCCCGCCCCCGTGATGAGGCGGATGCCCTAAAAGGCCACTGGCCTGCCTCCCCGCAGGCACACGACGATGAGTTCCGCGGTCGCCGTCGGTCCGCCCTTCGAGGGACGATGCTGGAGGAGAAGCGGTGACCGACACCGCACTCGACCTGGGACCGCAGTCACGGGTCGTCGCCCGGCTCGCGGCCGGGGTGTGCGACGAGCAGCCGGCGGACGTGACGGCCCGCCCCGGGCGCCCGGTGCGCACCCTGCTGGGCCATCTGCCCGGGCTCGCCGCCGTGTTCCGGGACGCCGGGCGCAAGGCCCTGTGCCGGGCGGACGCCGCCGAACGCTCCCTCGCCAACCGGGAGTTCCACCGCGCCCTGTATCTGCCGTGCGGCAACCCGCTGCTCGGCCGGATGCTCGACGAGGTGCGCGACCGGGCCGCGCTCGTCTCCGCCGTCGCCTGGGCCGCCGAGCCCTCCTGGGAGCGGGAGGCCGCCGAGCACCGGGAGATCCTGCGGCTCGCCCTGGAGGGCGAGGCCGACGGCGCGGCGAGCGCCCTGCACACCCACATCGCCTCGTTCGTGCAGCGGGCCTTTCCCGCGTCCGGGCACCGGGGAGAGGACGGCCGGGCATGACCGCGACGTCCGAGGACCTGCGGGCGGCCCTGGCCGGTGTGGTGGCGATCCCGGTGACCCCGTTCGCCGAGGACGGCACCGTGGACCGGGCCGCCCACCGGGCCCTGCTGCGACGGCTGTTCGACGCCGGGATCACGACCCTGACGCCCAACGGCAACACCGGTGAGTTCTGCGCCCTCACCCCCGACGAGCGGCGCCTGGTCACCGAGCTGACCATCGAGGAGGCGGGAGAGCGGGCCGCGATCCTCGTCGCTCTGGGGCACGACGTGCCCACCGCCGTCGCCCCGGCCCGGTAGGCCCACGACCTGGGCGTACGTCGGTGTGCCCGCGGCGAGCGTCCAGTCCGAGTACGACACCGCCATCCAGGGCGGCGGCCTGCCGGACGTCGGAGGCGTGACCACCGCGATGCTCGCCGAGATCGCCGCGCAGAACGCCCTGGAGCCGCTCGACGGCCGGATCGGGAACAGCCCGCCGAAGGGCAGGCTCAACCAGAAGTTCCTCGACAGCGTCAAGGCCGCGGGCGGCAGCGACACCACGTACATGGTGCCGACCTCCGCCAACAACGGCACGCTGTGGTACCGCACGGACCTGTTCAAGGCGGCCGGCCTCGACGCGCCGGCGACCTGGTCGACCTTCTACGAGGCCGCCGGCAGGCTCACCGACAAGGGCAGGAACCGCTTCGGGTTCACCATCCGCGGCGGCGAGGGGCCGATCGCGCCGGCCCTGGACGCCATGTACGGACAGAGCGGGATCACCTCGTTCCGGAACGGTGACAAGACCACGGTCAACGACCCGAAGAACGTGGCCGCGCTGGAGAAGTACGTCGCCCTCTACAAGACGGACACCCCGTCCGCCGACGTCAACAACGACTTCACCAAGATGGTCGCCCAGTGGGACAGCGGCACCGTCGGCATGCTGAGCCACAACCTGGGCTCCTACGAGGACCGCCTGAAGGCGCTGGACGCGCACAGGTTCAGGGGTCTTGCGAACCCGACGCTCGACGACGGCACACGGGTGCAGGTCTCCAACACCGTCGACGGGCTCGCCCTGTTCAAGTCGGGCAGGAACAAGGCGGCGGCCTGGAAGTTCATCGAGTTCGCCGCCTCCCACGCGTCCAACAGCAAGTGGAACGAGGCCGCGGGCCAGGTGCCGGCGAACACCGAGGCCGCGCAGGACGACTGGGTGCGGAGGTCGGAGCCGACCAGGCTCGCGGCCGAGGCGCTGAACGGCACCAGCACGAAGATCGTGCAACTGCCGTACCACCTGCCCGACTGGGACACCATCTCCAAGGCCGACAACGAGCCGAACTTCCAGAAGGTGCTGCTCGTCCGCCCGGCGACTGGACGCCGCCGTGCGCGGCGCGGTCGCAGGCGGTGCCGCGAGCCGCTCCGGACGGCCGTGCGCGGGCCCGTGGCCGGGGCGAGAAGGTATCGATCGGGCAACGGGCCTCGCGCTCGCGGCGCGACGCGCGTAGAAAACCTGTCATGCATAAGCCACTTCGCATCGCGGCCCTCGCCGCCGCCTGTGCCGTCGCCGGCGGGGCCCTCTACGGCGCCGGCGCGGCCACCGCCGGTCAGTCGACGGCGAACTCCACCCACGAGCCCTACAACATCGGGCTCCTGGTCAAGGACATCGACACCTACTACGGCACCACGCTCGACGGCGACGGCGTGTACCAGGCGTCGCCGGACAGCCCCTACGCCCAGGACCTGGCGGGTGTCGACGCCGCCGCCCGGCGCTACATCGACAGGGCGGCCCGCAAGGCGCACCACCGGGGCGAGAAGCCGGCCGTCGTCTTCGACATCGACGACACCCTGCTCCTCAGCCTCGACTACGAGAAGCGTTACCACTACACCTACAACCCGACGACCTGGGCCGACTACGTCAACAAGGCGGACCGCCCGGCCGTCTTCGGCACCCCCGAACTCGTGCGGTACGCCGAGAAGAAGGGCGTCGAGGTCTTCTACAACTCGGGCCTGAGCGAGGCGCAGCGCTCCGCCGCCGTGGAGAACCTGAAGAAGATCGGCGTCGACGTGAACCTCGACGCCGGCCACATGTTCCTCAAGGACAAGGCCGACCCGCCGGCCTACCTGGACGAGTGCGCCACGCCGGACACCTGGACCTGCACCACCGTCCAGTACAAGTCCGCCACCCGCCGGCACATCGAGGACGACCTCGGGTACGACATCATCGCCAACTTCGGCGACCAGTACTCGGACCTCGACGGGGGCTACGCCGACAAGACGTACAAGCTCCCCAACCCGACCTACTTCGTGAAGTAGCCGAACCGTGCCGCCGGCCCCGGGTTCCCCGCGGCCGGCG